>JABDRH010000315.1 GCA_013041835.1 Desulfatitalea sp.
GTCTTCACCCTGCCCGCTGCGCCAACGCCTTCCCGCTCCGTTACATCACCGCAGGACCATCCCGTCACCGTAGGCCCACTACGCGAAAAAAAATTGCTTACGCACGCTTGCCGAAAGGACACCAAAGGGATGCCGAGGTCATCAGGCCGTGGCATGCAGGAACTATATGTACCAGGAACTCGGGAGGCCCATCCGACGCCTGGGTGCTGACAATGTCGGATACATTGACACGAAGGGGCGGGCGCGTCCTGGATACCGGACTCATTCGGTGTTGGCCAGCACAACACAGGCTTGTTTTTTGAAAGCGAATAGGCGATATTCCCAAGTTGTTTTATCGCTTTGTTTTCGGTTCAACCCAGTGCTGAACATTTGGCCCAAATAGCCGAAATAGTAGATAAAGAAAGTGTAATACCCTTTATTTCAGAAAGATTGCCGTTAAGCAAACTTGCAAGCGCGCATGAAAAAATGAGACAAACGCATGGGAAAGTCCTGATTCTTGTAAATTGGAATAGATAAAGTCCCCGGCATGAAACAATAGCATCATGTTTCAACGCCGGAAATTCAAAACCCCAATGTCGCAAAAGCCGGAAGGCTATAGAGCCAAGGCGCCAAGCGTGACGCCGTAGCTAACTAAGCGGCTGGGAACCCTTGACAACATTTGATCTGACATCCTCCGGCTTTCGCGAAGGGAAAAAAATGGCCTACAATCGATCCGGCCGGACCGTTATCAGCTTTGATCTGAAGCAAAGATCTGTTTTTTGCTCCTCGACCGTCATTCAGTCGCACCGGTCGCATAGGCTATCCATTTGCGTATAGGCTCCGTTTCAAAACTGTGATGGGGTAGTTCATGTCCATCTTTGCCAACATATACATCATCATCAGCTCCGTCTGTATTGCGGTCAGCCTGTTGCATCTGCTCATCTTTCTAAGGCGCCGGGAACAACGGGTCCATCTGATTTTCTCGATCATGGCGCTGTGCGCCGGAATATCCACGCTCTGCGACTTGACGATGTTCGCCAGTCAGACCACCGAGGCCGTTGCTCGTTGGCTTAAACTGACCAATAACGTTCAGGGGCTGTTGTGGATATCTTTTGTCTGGTTTATCGATGCATATACCCGGCAGCGGCGCCGGCGGTTAGCCCTTCTGGTCACCGGCCTTTACTCTCTGGCGATTCTTGTCAACATGCTGTCTCCCTATGGCGTGCTGCTTCTCAGCATCGACCGAATCGAGACGGTGACCCTGTTCTGGGGAGAGCAGATCCATCAGCCGGTTGGGCAGGCCAACCCCTTGCGGATCATGGCTGACGCCGCCTGGCTGATTCTGCTGGCCTATGCACTGATCAGTACCATTCGACTAAGCCGTCAAGGTGAAAAGCGACGGGCCTGGTTTTTCGGTATTAGCGTATTTGCCTGCCTGGGTGTCGGCTATCTCAGCGGAACGTTGGTCGATTTTCATATTCTGCCCGCTCCAAGCCTGTGGAATGTCACCTTCCTGGCCTTGATTATTCTGATGAGCAGCGCGTTGGCGGATGAAGTGGTCCGGGCATCCATCTTGTCTGAAGAGACCGTCCGCCAGGAACAGCGATGGCGTTGCCTGATGGATACTATTAAAATGGTGGTGGTTGGACTGAGCCCCGACGGGCGCGTTCACTATGCCAACGCCCACTTTTACGAGATTACGGGTTTCGCGGCCAATCAGGTGATCGGCAAATCGATGTCGGAATTCATCCCCAGCGCAGAGCAGTCCGAATTCCTGCAACGCTTCGCCACGGCCATGAGCGGAGAGGGGTTTCAGCCCATTTCGTTTCGCGGCCTTATGACTTCGACGGGTGAGAGACGCGAAATTCGTTGGGCCAACGCATTATTGGATGGCGTGAACAGCGGTACATTGAGCATCGGCGAGGATGTCACCGACATTCTCGCTGCAGAAAAAGCCCTGGCTGATGAAAAAGCGCGCATGGATGTGGTGCTGTCCTCCCTTGATACGGGTTTGGCGCTGATCGACGCAGATCTGAATGTGCTGTGGGTCAACGAGATGATACGACATGCGCTGCCCTTCGGCGATCCGGTCGGGAAAAAGTGCTATCTGTTTGCAGAAAATCGTGAAACGCCCTGTATCGACTGCGGCGCGCTCAAGGCGATCGCCGATGGTCAAACCCACGAAACCATACGCTATAACGACAAAGCCCAACGCTGGTACCAGATCATCTCTATCCCCATTAAAGATGAATATGACAAAGTGGTTCAAATCCTGGAGGGGACTACCGACATTACCTTACGCAAGCAGACCGAAGACCACCGGGATCAGGTGATGGCCGAATTGGAAAAACTCAAAGTCCAGCTCGAGGAGGAGAACCTCTATCTGAAGACCGAACTCTCCGGGAGCAATGGAAATACGGAGTTTATCGGCCACAGCAACGCTATTCTCTATATCCAAGAACGCATCCGCCAAGTAGCGCAAACCGATGCCACGGTTCTGATCCAGGGTGAAACCGGTGTGGGCAAGGAGTTGGTGGCCCGGGCCGTCTATCGGTCTGGAAATAGATCCGACAAACCCTATATCCGGGTCAACTGCGCTGCACTGTCGCCCAGCCTGGTGGAAAGTGAACTCTTCGGCCATGAGGTTGGTGCATTCACCGGCGCGGATCGGCTTAAGAAGGGACGATTTGAGCTGGCCGACAAAGGAACGCTGCTATTGGATGAGATCAGCGAGCTATCCATTGAACTACAGGCCAAGCTTTTGCGGGTGCTTCAGGAAAGGCAGTTTGAAAGGGTTGGCAGCGCCGAAACCAGGCATGTCGACGTAAGAGTGATTGCCACCACCAACCGCAACCTGCAAGAGGAGATCGAGCAAGGCAGCTTCAGGGCCGATCTTTACTATCGACTTCAGGTCTATCCCATCACCGTGCCGCCATTGCGAAAACGCAAGGAGGATATTGAAGCGCTGGTGATGCACTTCCTGAGCGAAATCAATACACGCGTGGGAAAACAAGTAAACCGGATACCGCACCAGGTCATGGCGCGGCTCACCGAATATGATTACCCTGGCAATGTTAGAGAGTTGAAAAATCTATTGGAGAATGCCGTTATTACGAGCATTGACGACACCCTGCGGCTTCCCAGGCATTTTTCTGAAAGTTCAGGCCCAACCTGCGTTGGAAATCCGGCGGCAGTCCATCCATCCAAAAATGGCGGCCTGGAAAGCCTGGATGAAATACAGCGCGAACATATCCAAAAGGTGTTGGAACACGTCGGCGGTCGTATCGAGGGACCTGAAGGTGCCGCCGCGATTCTGGATCTCAAACCGAGCACGTTGCGTCATCGCATCCAGAAGTTGGGAATCAACCGAAAAAGAAACGAGTCCGACACCACCCGATGAGATTCCGGAGCGTTGAAGGGGTCGCCACTGCCGCCCTATGCTTATGCCCTTCCATTACCATGACTGCGAATAAAGCATGACTGATTTTTTGTCTCGAGTCTACATCAGCAATCCTTCTTCAAATCCATCGATATGGCGCGAGGCGCTATCATTTTGAGCCCACCGGATTGTACCCCCCCACGCACACCCACCACCATATTTGGTGACTCCGCTATATCCGGTGGAAAATGGGATGTGGCGAAGAATTTTCCACCCCGCGCAGACAATAAAAATTGAATTGTTTTTTTGTATACTTATGACATTCCAGAGGATCCATTCTCTTTTGGCGCCGATTTGGCACCTTAGTTGCTCTGATCCCCATAAAAAGACGCCATAATGCTTTTCCCGGTTGGAATCTGATACACCTTGGCGGTGTCAATCACCCCTAATGAAAAGTGGACCACCATGGTGGGACTTGAAATCCAGGTTCAAGTGAGCGGTGAAAAACGACATGAATTTCTTCAAGCCTGGAAATTTCTGACGAAGAATAAAGATCTTGGCCCTGCCTGCCTCGGACAATATCTGTATGAAAATACCGAGGAGATCAATTCTTTTTTATGGGTCTCATGTTGGACCGATGCCAACGAGATGGAACGTCATCTGACGTCGGACCGGTTTCGGACGATCATTGGGGCCATGGATGTATTGGGTGAGCAAAGCAAACTGAGGCGCGTTTATTGGGACCATTATGGTTAAGGCGATTGGCGGAAAAAAATACCCTATTGCGTTGGATTTTTTTCCGTCTTCAAGGCGTGTCAAAGGACGCATAGGGTCTGTATTCGGCTTTTGACAGAACGCAGAAGACGGGGAAAAAGACAAACAAGATGTTATCCTTTTTGACAGAAATGGCCTAAGATCCTGCCCTGTCATATGAGTCCGAGGGATCGACCCGTCGATCCATTAAAAAACAACCAACAAAAGAGGAATTATTATGAAAATGAGATGTTTATTTGCAGTGGTGATTGCGTTTGCGGTGTGGACAGGGCCTGCTCTGGCTGAAGACGATTTAAGAGCCAAAGCCCAAAATCCGGTCAGTTCCATGTACAACCTGCCCCTTAAGCTCAGCTTCGATTTCGGCGCACCCAACGGCAGCGTCTATTTTTTTAATGTCAATCCGGTTATACCGGTGACCGTGGGCAAATGGAATTTGATCAATCGGGCCATCATTCCGGCCCTCATCTCGGTGGACGGTTACATCGAAGGCACACCGGATATTCCCCAGGGCAGCGCGGGCACCGACCGGGTTACCGGCATTGGCGATATTAACTATACCTTGTTCTTGTCCCCGACCGATTCGAAACCCATCTGGGGGGTAGGCCCTTCGATCACCCTGGCCTCGGCCACCGACGACCAACTGGGTTCCGGAAAATGGAGCGGCGGCGCCAGCGGCGTGATGCTGGTACAGCCCAAGTGGGGTACCTACGGCGGACTTCTGCGCCAGCTTTGGTCTTTTGCCGGCGATGACAACCGCGTTGGTGTCAACCAGACCATGATCGAACCCTTTATCAACTACAACCTCGAAGGCGGCTGGTACCTAATCACCGACATCATTGTCACCGCCAACTGGAATGCGAGGTCGGGCAATCAGTGGACGGTGCCTATCGGCGGCGGAGCGGGCAAGCTGTTTAAAATCGGAAACCTGCCCATTAACTCCCGCCTGGAGGCTTACTACAATGTGGAACGGCCGGACAGCGCACCCGACTGGCAGATGATATTCTCCTTTCAGATGCTGTTTCCCAAATAGAGAGGAAAAATACCTCATGAACATGAAGCGCGGCATCTTGAATTCAACGGTACGATAAGTCACGAACCCCAACACCCAACAAAGGAGAAGACCATGAAAAATGCTGTGATTGCAGCAATGGCATGGCAAACTGCTGAACGTAGAATCATCGTGACGCTCGGAATTCTGAGTTTCCGGGCCAACCCCCCATACTAAAATAAGGAGGTAAACAATGACGACAAAAATCAACATCGTGCTGGTGTTGGTGGCGGGTTTGGTTCTAACATAGCCCACTGACTTGATTCGAAAGCTGCAAGACACCTGTATGTGATATTATATCAATGGGATGCTTCAAATCATAGATTGGCTAATGCCAAGAGTGGGCGAATTTAGAACCAAGCCCCTCAGAGATTAATACCTTGGGATATCCATCCACGGCACTTTTTGGTTTTTGCGTGGTATTTGGTATCGCATGCGATTCTTTCAACCATCAAAGGGATGGTCACAACCCCCCAAACCCAATAAAGGAGAACACCATGAAAAAAGTTGTGATTGCAGCCATGGCATTTGCCATTGCATTCGTCATGCCGGCAGGCGCACAAGCGACGACAACGAAAAAGCCCAACATCCTCGTCATCATGGGCGATGATATCGGGTATTGGAATTTGAGTTATAACAACCGCGGCATGATGGGCTACCGGACGCCCAACATCGATAGCATTGCCAATGACGGCATGATTTTCACCGACTACTACGCCCAACAAAGCTGTACAGCAGGGCGGGCGGCCTTTATTACCGGTCAGAATCCCATTCGAACCGGGTTGACAAAGGTGGGCATGCCAGGCGCGCGGGTGGGGCTTCAGAAGGAGGATCCGACTATTGCCGAGCTGCTCAAACCCCTTGGCTACGCCACCGGGCAGTTCGGTAAGAACCATCTGGGTGACCGCAACGAGTTCTTACCAACCGTTCACGGCTTCGATGAGTTCTTCGGAAATCTATATCATCTGAACTCCGAGGAAGAGCCGGAACAGGAGGACTATCCGAAATACAAAGGGTTCAAGGAGAAATTCGGTCCACGCGGCGTACTGCATAGCTGGGCCACCGAAAAGGAAGATAATACCGAGCAACCGCGCTGGGGACGCATCGGCAAGCAAAAAATCGAAGATACGGGGCCACTGACAAAAAAGCGGATGGAGACAGTGGATGACGAATTTCTGGCCGCGGCTCAGGACTTCATCAAACGGGCCCAAAAGGATGGCAAACCCTTTTTCGTATGGTTCAACCCCACTCGGATGCACTTTTATACGCACATCCGACCTGAGCACAAAGGCATCTCCGGCCCCAACGGCAACTTTTATACCGATGGCATGGTGGAGTATGACAACATGATCGGCGCGCTCCTGAAACAGCTCGATGAGCTAGGGATTGCCGATAATACCATCGTCATTCAAACCACGGACAACGGGCCGCACTTTAACGAGTGGCCCGACGGCGGCATCACGCCCTTCCGCGGCGAGAAAAACAGTAACTGGGAGGGCGCCTACCGGGTACCCATCGCGGTGCGCTGGCCTGGGCATATCCCGGCCGGGATGGTCTCCAATGGCATTGCCGCCCATCAGGACTGGCTACCGACTCTGCTGGCTGCCGCCGGAGAACCGGACATCAACCAAAAATTGCTTAAAGGCCACAAGGCAAATGGGAAAGAATTCAAAGTCCATATCGACGGCGAAAACCTCCTCCCTCACCTTGCAGGGAAGGAAAAAGAGAGCCCGCGCCGGTTGTTTGTATACCCCACCGATGGCGGCGAAATTTGCGGTATCCGTTACGACGACTGGAAATTGGTTTACATGGAACAAAACGCCAAGCGCATGGATATTTGGCGGGACCCGATGGTGACATTGCGGGCCCCCAAGTTGTTCAATCTGAGACGGGACCCCTTTGAAAGGGCCGACTCCGATTCGAACACCTATGACCGCTGGTGGATCGAACGTGTCGGTAACGTGTGGCCGGGCGCCGCCGTGGCCACAGAGTTTTTCGAGACCTTTAAGCAATATCCGCCACGTCAGAAACCCGAAAAATGGAACTTGAGCGAGGTCATGGAGCGAATCCAGGCCCAACCGCTCAACAGATAAGCCGATTGGCGGAAAAGAATAAACCCTATTGCGCCGAATTTTTTCCGTCTTCAAGGCGTGTCAAAGGACGCATGCGGTCTGTATTCGGCTTTTGACACAACGCACCAGACGGGAAAAAAGACAAACACGAGGGTATGTTCTTTGACAGAAATCGTCTAAAACCTTATCTTGAAGCATTGTTTGCTCTAAAGCAGCTATGAAGAAAGCCTGGGCGGTACGTCATGTGCCGCCCAGGCAAATTCAGTAAATAGGGATTCGAATTACTTAGGGCTCGCGCAAAAAATAACTTCACATTTTCATGCGCCGATCCATCTCACCCGGCTGCGTTACAAAAATACAGAATATCTCGATATTCTTTAATTTTTGTGCCTTGCCGGGCGAGCGCCTCAACACCTAAAAATGTAAATTTATTTGCGCGAACCCTTAGGAGAGGGAATCGGGATGAAATCAATAATCTTCGGATAGATATGCGCAGTTGATTTAATCACCGGAATCTTTAGGTAGCAGCCATCCAGAACATTACTCCAATACCGATGCCGGATACGCCGGGCCAGAAGAAATTACGTTTAAGATATTCATTGCCTCATGAAAGCCACGGGACGTGGGACCGCCTGAATACTATCGCCTTAACCATCATTGGTTCGATATCATCGCCCATTTATCGGGTGAGCCGAAAATTGTTCTTAGGATACAAAACGGGCATGGTCCGTGAGGCGATATCGAATGGCTTGAAAAAAGGGAAGGACGCACGATGAATCAACAGTTCCGGATAGAAGAGATGGCATTGAAACGATCCATGGTTGGGGCCTTCCTGCTGGCCGTTTGGGGCATTGCCATGGCGGTCGCCTCCCATTCAGGGGCGGTGCTGCTGGACGGGATGTACAACTTGATTTCGGCCATCATGACTTTTTTTTCCATCGAAATCACCCGTCTGGTGTATGGGAAAACGACCCGTGAATTTCCCTTGGGCTATTTTGCTTTTGAGTCTTTGTTCGTATTCGTTAAGGGGGCCGCTATCCTGGGAGTGGTGCTCATGGCGGTGTACGACAATATCATGGTACTGCTGGGCGGCGGGCGCGAGCCGGCCCTGGGGTTGATGACCCTCTATGTCGCGGTGGCGGTGATCGGATGCGTGTTGGCTTATGTCGTGACGAAAAAAAGCGCCGGTCAAACCGATTCGGATATACTAGTGGCCGAAACCAAAGCCTGGCGCCTCAATGCGGTGGTTACGGGCGCCATCGGGACCGCTTTCATCATCGTCATGTTGATCCAGCGCACCCCTTTAGGGTGGATCGATCGTTATGTGGACCAGGTCCTGGTCATCCTGATGACTCTGCTGTTTATCAAAGATCCGTTGGCGTTGATGCGCAACGGTCTGCGCGAACTGCTGCTGGCAGCCCCCCAGGAAGCATTCTCCAAACCGTTCATCAACGCTGTCGTGCCCTTGAAAGAGGCGTTGGGCGCGCGGGAGCTCTCTTTAGAAATATTGAAAACCGGCCGACGTATGTGGGTCACGGTATTTATGGACCCGGCCCATGACACCATCAGCGTGGATCAATTTATGGCAGCCAAGGAGCGATTGCGGGATGTCGCGGAAAAAATTCACCCTAACACTCAGATCGAGTTAATATTGCACCGATAACGGCATTCTTGCGGGATAGATCGATGCCCTGTATTATGTACGTCAGTCGTTATAGACAGAACCGCATAATTGAAAAGGAAACAATCATGACTCGTATGGCCACCTTCTTTAAGACCACGGCCCTGGGAGGGCTTCTGGTATTGTTACCGCTATTGCTTTTTTGCCTTGTCCTGAGTGAGATATTCAGTCTGATATTGACCTTGACCAAACCCATTGCAGCTTTTTTCCCTCAAGGGTTCTTCGACAATGCCCATTTTCCCGTCATCCTGTCCATTCTTTTCCTTGTCGGGGCATCCTTTGTTATCGGACTTGCCCTGAAATCGAAAACGGCCAGAAGATCCGGTACATGGGTCGAGACCCATACCATTGAACACTTGCCGGTCTATCGATTTGTCAAAGCATTGGTCGCCGGTCTTGTTGGGGCCAAGGAAACGTCCGGTTTTCAACCGGCCCTGCTGTCGATCGATGAGGGTGTCCGCGAGTTCGCTTATGTGGTCGAAACCTTCGACAATGGGGAGATGACGGTCTTGGTGCCGCTGGCACCAGCCGGCTTTTCCGGGCCGGTAAAGATTGTGCCGGAAGATCGTGTACAACTGTTGGATGTCGGACTGGGACAAGTGAACTTGGTTTTGAACCATCTGGGTTTGGGCAGCAAACAGATTCTCAATGGAAAAGTGTAATCACGATCAACCAAGGGAATGTGCGGAAGTTCAGTATTTACTTAAATGTTTCCCCAAATTTATACTGTTACCCCTCAAATGCCTATCAAATAAAGCTTTGGCAACCTTGAGGGCATTCAAGAACCTTTCGCAGATCATTTTTTAATCGATCAACTCCGTTTATTTG
>JABDRH010000319.1 GCA_013041835.1 Desulfatitalea sp.
GAATAAAACCGGTTTAGTATTTTTTCCTGCCTTTGACTGGGCCATTAGTCCGGACCACCCGGAGCGGGAAGAGCGGTTGTTGTACACCCAGGATCAAGTGTTTGAAGAGGGGCTGCTGGATATTGACGGCATCGTCGAATACAAGCCCGATCCGGTCACCGTAAAGGATGTCCAGCGGGTTCACTTCTGCGTGCCGGGCCCTTGGGAGGTGATGACCGAGTCGCATTTTATCAGCGCGGGAGGCGCCAAAACCATCGGCTCAGCGGTGATGGAGGGCAAGGTGGATCGCGGCTTCGCCCTGGTGCGGCCCCCCGGCCATCATGCCAACCGGGTGGTGCATGGCGCCCGTGGCTTCTGCAACGTGAACATCGAAGCCATCATGATCGAGTACTTGCGTCGCGCCTATGGCATTGACCGGGTGGCTGTCGTGGATACCGATTGCCATCATGGCGACGGCAGCCAGGACATTTACTGGCACGACCCGGATACGTTGTTCATCTCTGTTCACCAGGATGGTCGCACCCTTTATCCCGGTTCCGGATTCGTATCCGAAATGGGCGGGCCCAACGCTATCGGCACCACCATCAATATTCCCCTGCCGCCCCAGACCTCCGATGAGGGCTTTCTCTACACCGTGAAAGAGGTCATCCTGCCCATCCTGGATGATTTTAAACCCCAACTGATCGTCAACTCGGCCGGACAGGACAACCACTACTCCGACCCCATCACCAATATGAATTTTTCCGCAAGGGGTTATGCCGAGCTGACGCGGCTGCTCCAGGCGGACATCGCCGTGCTCGAAGGCGGCTATTCCATTGAAGGCGCGTTGCCCTATGTGAACACCGGCATCATTCTGTCCATGGCCGGTCTGGATTTCGACCATTTGAAGGAGCCGGATTATAATCCCGAGCATTTTCGCCAGAGCGCCAATACGACCCGCTACATCGAGCAGACCGGATTGCTTGTTCTTAAAAACTGGCGGGAGCGCCATGCCCTGATGCGCGACAGAAAAATGCGCCGAGAGAACAGTCATCGCTCGCGGCGAATTTTCTACGATACGGACGCCATCTTCGAGGAGCAGTCGGAAACCCTGCAGGTCTGCGATGACTGCGCCGGTGCGCTGCGTATTGAATCCGCTTCGGACAAAAGGGGGGCCATCCTGGCCGTGCATTTGCCCCGCAAGGCCTGTGAGCGGTGCCGCGCCAAAGCTTACGAGTGGTATGAAAGCGGTGACACCGACCGTTTCAAGCAAGTCTTTTTACAAGACAGGCCTCAGGACCTTTACCTGGAAAGAAAGGCCTGATTCACTCGCAACCAGCAGCGTGCCCGCGGCTTGCGGGCAAGAATGCAAACCCAAACGTTGGCCGATTGCCAAATAACTTCCTTTCATCAATATGGCGACTGCCTGCCCCCATTGCGATAACGATCGATTACAGCAGCGCGCGGCGATTCTGCGCGCCATCCGGGATTTTTTTGTTACGCACGCTTTTCTGGAAGTGGAGACGCCGGTGCGCATTCCGGCGCCGGCGCCCGAAGTACATATCGATGCTGAACCCAGCGGGGACTGGTTTTTGCAAACCTCTCCCGAGCTGTGCATGAAGCGGCTGCTGGCCGCCGGATTTCCTAAAATTTACCAGATCTGTAAATGCTTCCGCGCCAGGGAACGCGGCGGGCGCCATCTGCCTGAGATGACCCTGTTGGAGTGGTACGCCGCCGGCAGTGACTATCGCCGCATGATGGTTCAAACCCAAGCGTTGCTGATCCATGTCGCCGAGCAGGTCGGAAGATATCCCCGGTTGAGCTACCAGGGCCGCAGCATAAATCTGTCACCGCCATGGCATCGGGTGACGGTGGCTCAGGCCTTTGAAATATATACTGAAACCACCGTCGATCAAGCACTGGACCAAGGGCGTTTCGATGAGTTGATGGGGCTTCGGATTGAACCGCGATTGGGCTGGGACCGGCCACTCTTTCTTTTCGACTACCCGGCTCGGTGCGGCGCCTTGGCGCGTTTGAAGTCCGGTGACCCGCAAGTCGTCGAACGGTTCGAGCTTTACATCGGCGGACTGGAGCTGTGCAATGCCTTCAGTGAACTGACCGATACCGTCGAACAACACCGGCGTTTCGCACATGATGCCGGCATGCGCCAGCAGATGGGAAAAACGGTCTATCCCTGGCCCGAGACCTTCCTGGATGTCCTGGACCATATGCCCGAGGCGGCCGGCAATGCGCTCGGGATCGATCGCTTGGTCATGCTGTTGACAGACGCGAAATGTATTGATGCGGTGGTGGCCTTTACGCCGGAAGGGCTGTGACCGATTTCTTAGAGCAGAATGGTTCCCGTACGTTCGGTGTGGTAGCCGCCTAACGCGTCCACTCGGTGCTTGAAGCTGCTGCTGTGGATGACGGCGAGCAGTTCCTGAATATATGGTGTTTCGAAGCAGGTCTGGGGGAAGACCAGGTCGTACTGCTCGGTGACAACGGGAATGAAATCCAGCCCCAGCGCCGTTGCAGCGGCATGGATGCCCAGACCGACATCGGCCGCGCCGCTGACCACGGCGGCGGCGACGTTCATGTGGGTGAACTCCTCATTGGTGTAACCTGCTATCCGGTCTGGAGAAAGGCCCGTTTGCCTCAGGCGGTAATCGAGCAGAATGCGCGTGCCCGAGCCGCCTTGGCGGTTGACCATTACGACATCGTCGCGTGCCAGATCGTCGATGCCGCGGATGTTTTTTGGGTTGCCGGCGGGTACTATGAGGCCTTGATCGCGCATCACCAGGTGCACCAGGCGAACGCCGACATCGGGCAGGTAGCGCTTAATAAAGGCAAGGTTGTAGGTCCCGCTTTTCTCGTCGAGCAGGTGCGTGCCGGCCACGTGGCACACGCCGCGTTTGACGGCCATCAATCCGCCCATGCTGCCCACATGGCTCGACGACAGGTTTAAATGGTCACTCTGAGCACGCAGTTCGTCGGCCAACAGGTCGAGGGTATTGTCATGGCTGCCCACGGCCATGAGGGTGTCGCCGATGGCTTGCAGAGGGCGTAGCAACTCGGCTTGCACGGGTTTGCCTTCGGCAATACCTTCCACATCTGCTGCAATCCTGATAATGCCGTCGGCTTCGGTGATGCTGGTGATCTGCCCCGCGCCGCGGGGCAGGGTGATGGCCACCAGGCGTTCGCCTACCCGGCCGATTTTGATGCGTACGAATTCCTCCACACCCAGCTTGGAGGCGATTTTACGCGTTGGCAGCACTTCGGCGTGCTCGGGTTGGGGCAGCCGTTGGTTCAACAGCCGGAATATGAGCGGCCGCACCAATTGCTCGAAAGCCAGGATGGCGGACACCGGGTAGCCGGGTATGCCGAACACCGGGGTTCGGCCGACCTTGCCCACAATGGACGGCTTGCCGGGCATGATGGTGATTCCGTGTACCAGGATGTCGCCCATTTGTTCGATGGCCACGCGGGCATAGTCTTCCGAACCCGCGGACGAGCCACCCAGGATCAGCACGATATCCGCCCCCTCGTCGATGGCGGATTGGACGGCTGCGGTAATACGCGCCGGATCGTCGTGTAAAGCGTCGAGACGGTGAGGGCAACCACCGGCCTGATCGATAAGGTTGCCCAAGACATAGGCGTTGGATTCGATCACCTGGCCGGGCTGCAGGTCCATGGACGACGATCCGCGCCAATCGACCAGTTCAGAACCGGTGGGCTGGATCGCCACCCTGGGTTTGCAGTAGACGGGTACGTCGAAATGGCCGGCGGCCAGCAGGGCGCCTACGCAATAGGGCGTGATGCGATGCCGGCGGGCGAAGAGCATTTGTGTGGCCACGATATCTTCGCCCATTTTGCGCACGTGTTGCCAAGGCAAGGCCGATGCTTCGATCTGCACCTGCTGCGCATCCAACTGCTGGACATGCTCGATCATGATCACGGCGTCGGTGCCGGGCGGCAAAACATGCCCGGTGTTGACGAAGAAGGCGTCGCTGCCGATTTGCAATTGCCTGGGGTGAGAAGGATGGGCGCCGTAGGTCTTTTGCGCCGCAACGGCGATGCCGTCCATGGCTGCAGCATGAAAATGGGGTGACGATAGGCGCGCGGCTACGGGTTCGGCCAGCACGCGGCCTACAGCCTCCGGTGTGGCCACCCGTTCTGTGGCAAGCCGCCCGGCGCTGAACGTCTCCAGAACAATACGCCGGGCCTCCGCCAACGTCTTCATCTGTAAATATATATTTCGCTTGTGGGACACGAAGAATACCTTTCAATTCATTCAAACAGGATCACATCCACTTCAGCCCCACGTTCCAACCCTTCGCAGTTCAGATCGATCGCCAGCAGCCCATCGGCCTGGACCATCGTGCGGATCAAGCCCGAGGCACCCAATATCGGTTCGGCCCACTGCTCGCCTGCTTTATTCACCAGGCGCACGCGCACGTAATCGGTTCGGCCCTGGGTAGAGGCCAGGTTACGGGCCAGGCGGGCGCGAGTGCGAACGGACCGCGTTGGCCGCTGTCCA
Organism: Desulfatitalea sp.; assembly: GCA_013041835.1. Classification (GTDB taxonomy): domain Bacteria; phylum Desulfobacterota; class Desulfobacteria; order Desulfobacterales; family Desulfosarcinaceae; genus Desulfatitalea. Next base: position 4,517 of record JABDRH010000319.1, read on the forward strand.
GCCAGTTGAGCCAAAAATGGCTGAACCAAAACAATAAACACGACCATGGCCGATGTCACATGCCCGGGAAGCCCCCAGAAAGGCTTTTGGCTGCATTGGGCCAGGATAGTGGGTTTGCCGGGGCTGATGGAGACGCCGTGCACCAGGATATGGCTTCGGGCAAGTCTATCGAGCACCTCCATGGTTAGATCCCGGGTGCCGACTGAACTGCCGCCGGAAACGAGCACCATATCCGTTTCCGAGACGGCGCGGGTGCACGCCGCCAGCAATGGTTCATACCGGTCCGGGACGATGCCGTAGCACATGGGTATACCGCCGGCCCGGCGAACCAGGGCGGAAAGCGTGTGCGTATTGACATCGCGCACCTGGCCGGGCAGTGGTTCGTTTTCCACCGGCACCACTTCATCGCCCGTGGAAAGAATGCCCACGCGGGGTTGTTTGTAGGCGTTGATGCGTGAGACACCACAGGCCGCCAGAAGACCAATTTCCTGCGCGCGCAGCAGGCAACCGGCTCCTAAAAGCAAGTGGTCTTGAGCCGCATCCTCATCCCGGGTCACCACATGCTGTCCCGGGGCCACGCTCTTGTAAACTTCGATGGTGGTTGCGTCCAGGACTTCGGCATGCTCCACCATCACCACGCTGTCTGCGCCAGGGGGCAGCATGCCGCCGGTGGCGATGCGCGCGGCCTGTCCCGGGCCTACGGTAAAATCGGGTCGTTGGCCCATGCCCACTGATCCGACAATCGTCAGATAGGCGGGAGAACCTTCGCCGGCACCAAAGGTGGCGGTGGCCTGTACGGCATAGCCGTCCATGGTGGCGCGGTCAAAGCCGGGGATGTCTGCCGGCGCTTTGAAATCATCGGCCAGCACGCGACCCGGCGCTTCCTGCAGCGCCACCGCCTCAACATCGGTGGTGCGAAAGCGTGCCGCAAGTTCGAGCACTGCCTCGATATCCATTACTTCGAAGAATTCTTTCATCGTATGTTTTATACCATATGTTGAAAAGCGAATGAATACCCGGGTAAACTCTATTTGAAATCAATTTGCTTGCGGTCCATTATAACGCCAAACTTGATGTCCAATTTATGCAACATTGGCGTTTAGTCAGGCCTTTTTATGCCTAATTTCTTCATACGGGCTTCCAGGGTTGTCGGTTTCAGTCCTAAAACATTGGCTGCGCCGTTCTTGCCGCTGACGCGCCACCCCATATTCCTTAAAATCGAAAGGATATGTCGCCTTTCGACTTCTTCCAGGGACTGGTTTCCGGCCTGGACATCCGTGGCCGCCAGACCTTGAATTTCGAGCCGTTCCCCACTACTGATGATTATGGCGCGTTCGATGACGTTTTTCAACTCCCGGACATTTCCCGGCCAGGCGTGGCGAACCATACGTTCCATGGTCCCTTTCGAAATAGAAGTGATCTGTTTTCCCATGCTCTTGGCGAATTGATGGACAAATGCCCAGGTCAATAGGGGAATATCCCCCGGACGGGCCCTTAGGGGGGGTACGGTGAGGGGGAACACGTTCAGTCGGTAATACAGGTCCTTGCGGAATCGGCCTTCGCGAATCATCTCATCCAGGTCTTGATTTGTCGCGGCGATGATGCGAACGTCGACCGTTATCGTCTGAGAACTGCCTAACCTTTCAAACTGCCCTTCCTGAAGGGCTCTGAGGAGCTTGGCCTGCAGTTCGAGGGGCAAATCACCGATTTCATCAAGAAAAATGGTCGACTGATCCGCCTCTTCGAAGCGACCCGCTCGCCGTGACAAGGCGTCGGTATACGCACCCCTTTCACGCCCGAACAATTCGCTTTCGATAAGGGTGGGCGGAAGCGCGGCGCAATTGACCTTGACCATGGGACGGTCTTTGCGCTCGCTCATATTGTGAATGGCATGGGCCAAAAGTTCCTTGCCGGTGCCGGTTTCTCCCGTGATCAGCACACAGGTGTTCTGCCGCGCCACTTTCTCGGCCAGGCTCAACACCGTCTTAATTGAATGGCTTTCTCCGATAATCTCTTCGTGGCCGTACTCCAGTTCGATTCGTCTTCGCAGATGCGTGTTCTCTTCTTGCAGTTGATCCTTTAGTTGTTTGATTTCGCTGAAGGCTCGCTTCAATTCTTCATCCTTTCGTATGCGATCGGTGATGTCGCGAGCAAAGGAGAGCAACAAGCGTCCCTCTTCCAGGTCGATACGGCCGAGCCTCACCTCCACGGGGAACAGCATGCCATCCTTGCGCTGATGTTTGCTTTCAAAAGTGATGTGTTCATAAGGCTCAAGTTTCTCCCAGTATTTGAGTTGGTGTCTGTTTTTTCTGATTTCGATATCGATGTCGGCAAGGTTCATTTTCAGCAAATCATCGCGACTGAATCCGAGACTCACGCAGGCTTGCCGATTGACGTCGAGGATCTTGCCCTTGAAATCGTGCAAGAAGAACCCTTCGCTAGCCTGGGTGACTAACTGTCTGAAACGGGCTTCGCTTTCATGCAAGGCATTCAAGGCGTTTTTCCTGTCGGTAATATCAACCATAAATCCCCAATAGGACTTGCCACCCGATTCGTCATCAACAACCCGCCCACTAATGCTGGCCCATATCCTTTGACCGTCTGATTTCTTAAACGCTATTTCGGCGTTGTCGACAAAGCCTTTCGCTTCCATCTGCGCCATCAATTTTCGGCGATCGCCGGTGTCTGCGCAAAGCAAATCAATATTTGACACCGATTGGAGGAAATTGTGGAGTGACGAAAACCCGAAAATACTTGCCAGTTTGTTATTGGCGTAAATGACTTCACCTTTTTCACTGATTTCGTATACACCGATGATGGCATTGTCGATAAAATCGGCTAATCGATCCAATTTGCAGAATAGTGTTTCATGGCGTGCATGGCTGTCGTATCGTTGGAAAACCATTTTCCCGTCTTTTCCTGACAAATGTGGATGCTTATTGTTTTTCATGCGCATTGCCTCGATCCAGTTGATTTGTTCCCAAATAATTGGGAATACCCCATTTCATTGGGAAAATCAATTGGGCCTGCCGTGTGCTCTCAGGTTCTCATTTATTAATAACATTAAGAAATAATTGCATTAATTATTAATTTCCGGTCGAAATCACCATTTGGCATAGCGATTGTAATAGCTGACATATTGATCTTGAAACTGAAAATTCACATAAACCAGGAGAAAACAAATCCCATGGCAAAATCAATTGTCTCCATCGCAAAGGGAACCGACGTTGAGAAGATGCTTCATGAACTGCTCTCGCCTTTGGGGGGCGTCCGCTCGCTCATCAAACCGAAATCAAGGGTGGTATTAAAACCCAATGCAGGTCATGTGTCCCCGGCTGAAACCAGTGTGAACACCAATCCTGAATTGATCGCCGCCTTGATCAAGGAAATTCGCAAGGCCGAACCCAAGGAAATTATTGTGGCCGAAGCGGCCGCGGTGGGCTGTGATACCATGGAGTGCCTGCGGGTCAGCGGCATTTTAAAGGCAGCCGAAGACGCAGGCGTGGACCGCGTCATCGATATCAAATCGGACAAGGATCTGATCAATATCCCCATCCGGGACGCCATTTCCGATTTGAAAAAGGTGCGGCTCCCCAGATTCCTTTTGGAGGCCGAACATCTCGTCAATGTGCCAATTTTTAAATCCCATTGCAGCATGGTTTTCACTTGCGCCCTTAAAAACATGAAGGGTGTCGTTCAGGATAAAGTGCACTATCAGATGCACCAGACAGACCTTGCAGCCGCCATGATGGACTTGTGGTCCGTGATAAAAGCGGATCTGAATATCGCGGATCTCATCAGACCGGCTGAAGGATTCGGTCCCCACAGCACGATCCCCGCCAAATTTGACTGCCTGATCGCGGGAAGGGATCCGGTGGCGGTGGATGCCACGGCCTGCCGAATGGTGGGGCTGGATGTCGATAATGTGGCCTACTTTAATGCTGCCAGGCAAAGAGGAATTGGGGTATTTGAGCAGGATCTGATCGAAGTGAAGGGAAAGTCCATCGAAGAAGTTTACAGACCCCTCTGGTTGCCCTATATGGAAGGATTTGAAAAATATCCTGAATATAAAATTGATACCGAAGGTGCTTGCAGCAGTTGTTTGTCACTGGTGGGGCTGACCATGGAAAAACTCAAGGCCTTGGGCGAGTATGAGAAAAACAAGGACATTCACGTATTCGTGGGGCGAAAGAAGGAGATCCCCGAGGGATTGGACCCGGAAAAGGTTCTTTTATTCGGTGACTGTCTGAAAAAGTTCCACAGCAAAGGCATATTGGCGGAAGGGTGTCCCCCGCTTGAACCGCATCCATTGTGGGCCATCGTGGACCGAAAAAGCTATTCCGGGATGGGACCGGGTTTTCGAGAAAGGATGGCTGAAGAGGGGCCTCCATTCGAGGCATACATGGAACAATTGAAAAAGGAAAAACAGGCGGAAGAAAAATAGCACGAGATAGATAACTTCAATGATGCAAAAATCGGAGGGTTTCAGAGTCAAGGCGCCGAGGGCGAAGCCGTAGTTAAACTACCGCGAACGCCTGGCAGCGCCGGATCTGGAGTCCTCCGGCTTTTTTTGCAGCCTAAGCTAAGGGTTCGGTCTATTCGACCGAACCCTTGGGGTTTACTTTCCTTACCAGGCGAGCAGATTCGGGTCATCCATATCTTGGGAAGGGTCATTGGCAACCGTTTTGCTTTCCGGTGGACTTGCGCCGTTCTCAACCCACTGCTCAAGATACATGAATGCTCTTTGGGCATAGGCTTGCATGGGCGTCAATTCCAGGTCCGCGTCTTCGTTCCCAGATACACCATCAAAGTTGAAATCTACCGCACCATCCGCATGGGCGTCGACATGAGGGCCGTTTTCGATGACATACAAGCGGTGAAGTCCTTTTCTTCCGTATTTTTCTACGGCCCGGCGGTACGCAAGTGAATGGGCATCTATGGCCAGAAGGCCGTCGGCGTCACCGACCAAGGTGATCATGGGCGCCTTGAACTCGGCGGTATTGGCATTGGCCAGCGCCCACTGGATACTTTCGGCAGTCCATCCGCCGTAACGGGCGTTTTCCAGCCACTGATAGAGCGCGGGGGGTGCCTCCGGCCGATTGGGATCATGGAAGCAACTGTAGGCGGCCGACTGTTCAAGATCGTGGCCCAGCAGTTCGGCCCGGTAAACATGGGAGATCAGGTTGAAATACCCGACGCCCCGCCACTGGGGCAACCCTTGGTCTTTGTAGTTGTCATAATTGGTGTTGTAATACCCCCAGAAGATATCCGAAGCACTGTTGAAGCCGGCCGCCGTCATTGGCCCGTGGGCGTCAGGATAGCGCGGCGTTTCCGCATACTGGGCCGGGGTGGTCAAGGTTTCAGGATCATAGGCCCATTTCATGGTCCGACAGGCCACGTCCATATGCCCGACCAGCGTTCGAGCCGCGTGGTACTCCTTGATGTCAACCGTCCCGTCCCGGTTTGCATCCAGAACCCGCGCATCTGGAAAGTAGGTGCCCGACCAATCCAGGCCGCCATGGAAGACACGCCGCCAGCGCGGAAGGCTGTTGTCGATTTCAAGGGCGCGGCGGACCTGGTAGCCGCCATTGGAGAGTCCTGCCGCATAAATGCGTTTCACCCGTCGATAGGTGGCGACAGTCAAACGGTATCGCGCCCATTTGGCCATATCGTGCATCATCCGCCCCCAGTGCCGGGTGGGATGCGTTCCGGACAGCATGCTGACCCAACTGCTTTCCAGGCCTTTGTTTCCTGAAACGACGGCATAACCCGATGCCAGCAGCCAGGGCGCCAGAATCGTCTCGTTGGCGTATTCGTTTCCAAGTCCCGGTGTGCCGCATACCACCAGTTTTCCATTCCAGTCATCCGGCAACTTGAGGGTAATCCACTGCCGACGTCCCTGGACATTTAAAATCCCGGTGGCTTCATAACCGGAGATGACCTGGTGCGGATGGAATAGGGAACTGTGCAACGGGTTGGACCGGATGCGTCTGGCTTTCAGTTGCTCGCGTTCGGCAAGCGTGGCTGGATCCATGGTCCAGTAGTTGATATGGGCTAGTCCCCCGGCATCTCCGTGAACTGGATAATACACGACATCGGCCTGATCGAGCCCGCGGGAAAGCCTTTGTGGATGTCTACAGGCATGGGCAGCCGCCACGCCAAAAAGGAAAACCGCCGAAAAACCGATGACACTGATGCACTCGATCCATTGCGTCCTCATCTTTTTCCGCCTCTTCCTGTCGGGAGTAAAAGTTGATGAAGGTAAGGATGTTTTGCGTATTCAAGTCCAATGGAAAGCCGGGTGCGGGAAATTCGCCTGTCCGGTTTGATAAGGGGGCGTGGATGCCATCCCCACACCATAGCATGTCCTGGATCAGCGCACCACCACATACCGTACCCATGGCAGATTTTGGGACAAGGCCGGGTATCGACATCCCAACGAAATTTTGGCACTGTCGCTGCCCTAAAAAGCAAGTTCCTATCTTTTCGGATCAATGCGTGTTTACACTGCAAGAAGTGAAAAAATGGCCTATGACCGACCCGATTCTAAAGTTCGCCGTTTGTTCATTCCTCTGAGCAGCGCCCTAATTCGGTAATCTCAATACCCGCAATTGTTTTTTTGCAGCATGGGGGGGCAACCCGCCTAAATTCGTCGTTGGTTGTCCCGTAACCTTTTGCCTTTTCCAATTTTCCGACTTTCGAGTCGGATTTCTGCACTGATTTTTTGAACGAATTCATATCTATCCAGAATAGTGAAAAAAATTACAATATATTTTGTTGACAACGGGTGGTTTGAAGGCTATCTTTCCGACGTTTAATTCGAAAGTGGGTTGCTCAGATGCTGCTTGACAAACGTACTGCCAAGGCCAACGGAATCGTCCAGGCCGCCGTGCTGCTTTTTGGTAAAAAAGGTTACGCCTTTACCAGTGTAGAGGAAATCGCCGCCGCCGCAGGCGTGGGCAAGAGCACGGTCTATGACTATTACAAAAATAAGGAAGCGCTATTCAAGGCCGCCGTCATTTCGGCCGCCGAGCGAAAACTATCCGATTTAAAGGCCATCACCAGCAGCACCGACGATCCGCTGGAACGTATGAAACGGATCACCGAGATGTACCTGGCCTCCGATCGGTCAGAGTGCTCCGGCTTATCCAAGCTTTTTGTAGAGGTTTTGTCCCAGACCCAGTTGCAGGGCGGCGTTTTTTTTAATCAGCGTCATATGATTCAGAAAGTTTATCAACGCATGATTCGCACCGTCTTGGACCTGCTGCTCGAGGGCGTATCCATGAGAAAACTGCGGCCAGACATCGCCCGCCATGCCGAGATGATCACCATCAATTTTTTTGCCTTTCTGGACGGCCTGACCATGCAAAGCATGATCGCCGGCGACCATATCGATATGCGCGAACAGGCCGGCTTGTACCTGGAGCAATTGAAAGATATTTTGTTGCCGGGTCAAGGCATTGGGACATAGCGCCGATATAGATAATGATCGCATGCGTCCTCATACTCGGATCGTCGGACGTGTGTAGGCTTTCGTTCGCGTATCAATAACGACCATCAATCTTTCCCACAAGACCGGGAAAAGGAGCATCGTAACGGACAATGGAAACCAACGACAAAACGAATTCGGTTGCGCCGGACCCATCGGCGTCGCGACCCCGACCCACCATGCTGCACCGACTCATTCACAATATGCCTTTAGTGGTATTGGTGGTGCTGGCCTCCGTGGTGGTGATGTTGTTTGGCATGATCCGCTCTGAAGGCAAGGAGATCGACGCCCGCAAAGCGGCCGAGAAGGGAACGCACCGGCCGGCCACCAACGTGGTGGCCATGGAAATTACACCCCAACGGCTCAAAGAGCACATCAGCCTGCCCGGTCAAGCAAAGCCGTGGCTCTCTCTGACCGTGGTGGCCGAGGTGCCGGGCAAGATCGTGGAAAAAGCCGTGGCTCAGGGGGCCCGGGTCGACCAAGGCGATGTGTTGGCGCGCATTGATGCGCGCGACTATGCCAACGCCTACGCCTCGGCCACGGCTTCTTACGAGGTGGCCGTGTCCAACCAGAAACGGCTCAAGGCCCTGTTCGACGACCGGGTGGCCACCCAGGCTCAGATTGACGACATCCAGGCGGTCGTGCGCACCAGCAAGGCAGCCATGGACAATGCCGCCCTGGATCTGGAACGCTGCACCATCCGTGCGCCCATGGCCGGCGTGGTCAACCAGATTCCTGT
>JABDRH010000320.1 GCA_013041835.1 Desulfatitalea sp.
CCGTATCGGTAGCGGTCACCTGGGCGGCAAGGCCGAAGGGCTGCTTCGTCTGAAGGCCCAACTGCAGGCGACCCCCCTGGATAGACAACGGTACGCGTCCCTTCATATTCGCATACCATGCACCCTAATTATCGCCACCGATGAATTCGACCATTTCATGCAGGCCAATAAGCTCTTTACCTCCGATTTGGAAAAGCTTGCCGACCCAGCCATTGCCGACCGGTTTGCTTCAGGCCGGTTGCCGGCAACGTTGTCCGAGGCGTTGCGCACCTTTCTGACCCATGCCGACTACCCCCTGGCGGTACGCTCCTCCAGCCTCATGGAAGACGCCCGGCAACACGGCTATGCCGGTCTTTATCGCAGCCGGATGCTGACCAACGATCAGCCCGATATCGAAAGCCGGCTGTCCTGCTTGCAGTCCGCCATCAAGCAGGTCTACGCGTCCACATTTTTTCAGGATCCCCGGGCGTATGCCCGACGCATGGCCCATGAAGCAGGCTATGAAAAAATGGCCGTTATCGTCCAGCAGATCATTGGGCGCCGACACAGAGACATGTTCTTCCCGGCGGTGTCGGGGGTGATGCAGTCGCTCAATTTCTATCCCCTGCCGCCCCAACAACCCGAAGACGGCGTGGTGCACCTGGCCATGGGACTGGGCACCACAGTGGTTTCCGGCGAGCGGGCGCTTCGCTTTTGCCCCAGGTATCCCTTGGCGCTGCCGCACCACGACTCCCCACAGGCCATCATGGCCAACAGCCAACGCCATTTTTATGCTCTGTCCATGAGGGCCGGTCAACCCACCGGCCCGCAGGCGCCGCAACAACCCATTCGCGTGCATCTGGCCGACGTCGATGACACGCCGACCATGCGCTACCTGGCAGGCACTTGGATCGCGGCTGAAAACCGCATTCGCGATACCGTTCAGATCCCCGGCCCTCGCGTACTCACCTTTGCGCCCCTTCGCCGGCATGACATCATTCCGCTGGCCCCACTGCTGCGCGACCTGCTTGCACTGGGCGCAAAGGCCCTGCAGAGCCCGGTGGAAATGGAGTTTTGCTTAGACATCGGCGATTTGTCCCGTGAACGCGCCGTTTTTGGACTGCTGCAGCTCAGGCCGATGGCGGCACAGCCTTTTTTGGCGCCGGTATCGATTGATAGGGACGATCTGAACCAGGCTTTTTGCGTTTCCAGCCGGGCCCTTGGCAACATGGCGGACGAGAAGATGCACGACGTCGTGTATATCAAACCGGAAGCGTTCGACCCTGCCCGCACCCGTGAGATAGCCGATCAGGTGGCGCGACTCAACGCCCGATTCAACGACGGCAACCGGCGCTTTATACTGGTCGGCCCCGGCCGCTGGGGCTCACAGGACCCCTGGCTCGGCATCCCCGTCCGGTGGCACCACATTTCCAAGGTGGGCGCCATTGTGGAAACGACGGACCAGCGGCTGCGGGTCGAGCCGTCCCAAGGCACCCACCTGTTCCGAAACATCACCGCCGCCGGCATCGGCTATTTTCACATCATCCATCATCCGCCCGACAGGCTGGACTGGCAATGGCTGCAAAGCCTGCCGAAATCAGAGCAAACCGAATGGGTCGCCCACGTGCATCTGCCTTCACCGATCCTGGTGAAAGTGGACGGCCGCACCTGCCAAGGGGTGATGAAGCTCATGAGATAGGAGATGTCCGTCGATAAATATGGGGAAATTATATTTGCCCGCACCCTAAGATCAGCATCCGAAGGAGGCGCAGCATGCAAATCATCGAACAGATTAAACTGAAAGACCCCTATGAACGGGAATTTCACCAAGCCGTAGCGGAAGTGATGGAAACCATTTCCCCGGCGCTGGACGCCAATCCCGCCTGGCGTGGCGCCAAAATTCTGGAGCGCCTGGTGGAACCCGAACGGGTAATCCTTTTTCGCGTGCCCTGGGTGGACGATCAGGGTCGTGTGCAAGTCAATCGCGGCTTCCGGGTGGAAATGAACAGCGCCATCGGCCCGTACAAGGGAGGCCTGCGTTTCCATCCGTCGGTCAATTTAAGCATTCTCAAATTCCTGGCCTTCGAGCAGGTGTTTAAAAATGCCCTCACCACGCTGCCCATGGGGGGCGGCAAGGGCGGTTCGGACTTCGATCCCAAGGGCAAATCGGACATGGAGGTCATGCGCTTTTGTCAGAGCTTCATGGCCGAACTCTTCCGGCACATCGGCCCCAATACCGACGTGCCGGCCGGCGACATCGGCGTGGGCGCCCGGGAAATCGGCTACCTGTTCGGCATGTACAAAAAACTGCGCAACGAATTCACCGGCGTGCTGACCGGCAAGAGTCTGGCCTGGGGCGGCAGCCTGATCCGGCCTGA
>JABDRH010000324.1 GCA_013041835.1 Desulfatitalea sp.
GGGGCTTGGGGCTCGCGCAAAAATAACTTCACATTTTTATGCGCGAACCCTTGGGCGATCTCTGTCAAAGTATATACCCTATTGACAATACAGTCGGATTTACCTATATGGGCATCTTCATGCCGGAGTGGTGAAATTGGTAAACGCAGCGGACTCAAAATCCGCCGGGGGCAACCCCTTGTGAGTTCGATTCTCACCTCCGGCACCATCAAACATCAAAGGGCCGGCCGCCACGCAGCGGCCCTTTTTCATTCATACCCGCAGCCTATTCCAAATGAAATGATACGCAGGTTCGGGTATCATCACCGGCCAATGCCTGGACGCCTTCGGCATGGCGCAGGCATTGACATACCATCGGAACTTTGAGATAGTCCTTAAAATTACAAACAATTTCCTGCCTAATTAAAAAACTTTTTACAAAAAGGGGTGTACATGTGCGCCATTTCTATTCTGTCGTCCGCCGAGCTATTGATGCATTCACCGTTCAATACGGCCTTCATGAAAAAAATGCCCAATCGAATTATCTTTGGAACCAAATTCAAGAGCCTCGGCATAAAATAGGTTCAGCTTTTTTTACAGCGAGGTCCTAAGACCGACGAAGCGCTTTTCCAATGCGTTGACCGGGACGCGGCCAATATCAAAAAGGCCGTCGAAAGCGCGTTCAAAAACATGCTCACGCATTGTGAAAAAAGGCCTGTTCATTCAAGTTTTCCGAAAAATGATCGAAACTTACATTGGGATGTAATTTGCGGTACCACCAAACCACTGCACGGGTCCGGAAATCAACGCCGCCTGTAAACAACTCGGAGAATCGAATGATATCTGTAAAAGCCGCATCGATCCTTTTGGCCCTGATGTTCGCCACCACCGGGACACTCAGCGCTCAAGGGCCCACGGCGCTGACCATCGAGGCGTGTATCAAGATCGCTTTGGAAAAAAACCAACAGCGCCGCATCTCGAGATTGGATGTTGAAACCGCCGAAGCCCAGCTCAAACAGGCACTGTCGTCGTATTGGCCTCAGTTGTCTTTCGAGAGCGCCCTGACCCACCTCGATGAAGACATCAATTTCATCTTTCCCACCGAAACCAGCTTGTACACCATACGCGGCTTGGGGCCCGTTGCGATCCCCGCCCAAGTGGAGGTGCCCGCCAAAACCATTAAGGTTTTGGACCAGAACAACTTGATGTCCCGGATCAAGTTCACCTACCCCATTTTTACCGGCGGCCTGCGAGGGGCTCTGGTGCGCCAGGGCCAGGCAGGGGTGGCCGCGGCCCAGCAAGCCCACCGCCGGTCCGAAGTGCAATTGGTCTATGATGTCCAGCGCTTCTATTATGGGGCGATATTGGCCCAACACCTGTCCCGTGTGGGACAACGAACCCTGGCCCAATTGGAAACCACCATGGAGCTGACGGAAATGCTCTACCAGGCGGGATCGGCCTCGGTGAACAAACGCGATTACCTGCGCAGCAAGGTGTTTCTGGAAAGCGTGCGCAGTATCGTTACGCTGATGGCATCCAACGTCGAATTGGCCCATACCGCCTTGGCCAACACCATGGGCTATGCGTGGGACCAGCCCATCCGGCTGGCCCAGGATCACATTCCCTATGAACCGGTCGGTGCCGATTTAACGCAGATGATCTCGGACGCCTATCGCTTCAATCCCGATTGGAAACAATTGGAGGCGGCCATCGATGCCTTCGAGGCGCGCGTGGACGAAGCCAGGGCCGATCATTTTCCCAAAATCGGGTTGAACGGCACGCTGTGGCGCTGGGACAACAGCATGAACAACAGTGGCCTGTCAACGGATCAGAACATGCAAGGCTGGACCGTGGGCGTGGGGGTGAAATTCCCGCTTTTCAGCGGTTTTCTGACCACGCAAAAAGTCAAGGCCGCCCGGACGGCGCTCGAAGCCATGAAGGCACGCCAAATCCTTTTCAAAGGCGGGCTGGCCGTACAGATCAAACAGGCGTTTCTGGAACTGACGCATGCGCAAAAGATCCATGACGCCACTCTGGCCGCATCCCAAATGGCTTCCGAATATCGCGACCTGACCGAAAGAGCTTATCGGCAAGAGATGATCGACGCCGACGCGGTCATCGAATCCCAGATCATGGAGGCCTTGACCACGGCCAGGGCTGAACAGGCTCTTTATGGCCACGCTGAGGCCCAGCTCAAGCTGTCCTACCTGGTGGGTTGCGAACTTGAGCAACAGTTTCAATCAACCGATTCGCCGAAATGATTATTATACCCAGAATGAAACGCTGCATGTTGACATGCTTTTTTGCGCTGTACGTAAATGCCGTGGGCCTGAATCCGGCCTCGGCACAAAACGATCCGCAGGGACACGCCCCCAGGGTCATCCGCTTTGCAGGTATTTATGATGTGCTGCCCGGCATCGGCGTCGAAGACGCGCGCTTGGCCCTTGAAATCATCATGCGCAAAACCATGAAGCGGCAATCGGACCCTTTCAGATTGCATCTGGATCTCATTGCGCATTTTGAAACCGCCGCGGAGAAAATCAACAGCGGAGACTATCATTTTGTGGTCCTTAGCGGTATCGACTATTTTTTACTGCGGCCGCATTCGCCCATGACGCCTTTAATGGTGATCTCCAAAATTGAACAACCCACGGAAGCCTTGTTTTTGATCGCAAAAAGCAGTGAAAACCTGGAAACATTGGGGCGTAAGACCAAATCCGTCCTGACAATCGATGCCGGGCGTACCGGCGCCAACGCCCTGATCTGGCTCGACAGCGTCCTTTGGCAAGCCGGCTTGCAAGACGCCAGCGCGCATTTCAGTCAAATCCGCACTGCCAACAAGGCCAGCCGTATCGTGCTGCCGGTCTTCTTCGGGAAGGCCGACGCCTGCATCATCAATGCATCGGCCTTTGAATTGATGGCGGACCTGAATCCCCAGATTGGCAAACAGCTCACCATCATAGAACGTTCCGAGGACTTGGTGGCCATGTTGCTGTGCGCCACCCCCCTGGCCGAGGAACAGGATAAAGTCGTCGTAAATACCGAAGCTCGCAAGGCAATGTCAGACGAGAATATTCGGCAAGCACTGACCATCGTTCAGATGAAAAGTATATTTCCGTTTAAACCGGAGTACTTGACTGCCACAAAAGCGCTATTTGATAGCTACCAGTCGCTACGCACCCAACGCAAAACCGATACGACCGGGCACCAAAAATGAAACGCTGCCTGTTGACATGCTTCATGACGCTGTGCGCAAATGCCTTGGGGATAGTGGGCCCATATCCGGCCACGGCGCAAAACGATTTGCAGACACCCCCCCCCAGGATCATCCGCTTTGCAAGTATCTATGATGTGGTGCCCGGCATCGGCGTCGAAGACTCGCGCTTGGCCATTGAAATGATCATTCGCACCACCATGCAGCGGCAATCGGACCCATTTAAAGTACAGTTGGACTTCATTACTGAGATAGAAATCGCCGCGGAGAGAATTAACAACGGGGGCTACCATTTTTTGGTTCTCAGCGGTATCGACTATTTTTTACTGCGGCCGCATTACCCTATGTCTCCCTTGGTCGTGGTCTCCAAACACGAACAACCCACGGAAGCCTTGTTCTTGGTCGCCAGACGCGGCGAGAGCTTGGAAACATTGGGACGCAAGCCCGAATCCGCCCTGATCATCGGAAGGGGACGCGTTGGCGCCAATGCCCTTATCTGGCTGGACACTATTCTTTGGCAAGCCGGCTTACAGGACAGCCAAAGGCATTTCAGTCAAATCCGCAACGCCACAAAGGCCAGCCGTATCGTGCTGCCGGTCTTCTTTGGGAAGGCCGACGCATGTATTATCAATGCATCGACCTTTAAATTGATGGCGGATATCAATCCCCAGATCGGCAAAAAGCTCACCATCATAGAACGTTCCGAGAAATTGGTGGCATTGTTGCTGTGCGCCACCCCCCTGGCCAAGCAACAGGATATCGCCGCTTTGAATTCCGAAGCCCGCATGGCAATGTCGGACGAGTATACCCGGGCGGCGCTAACCATTATACAAATGGAAAGCGTCTTTCCCATCAAGCCGGAGTACTTGGCTGCCACGAAAACGTTGCTTGATCGCCACCAATCATTGCGCGCTCAACGAAAAACCCATACGACCAAACCCGTGAAAGCGCTTTCGGAATGAAAAAAACGCTTCGGACATGCATACGCATCAGCCTGTACGGGACATTGCTCATCCTGATAGTGAACTGGCCGGGTCCGTCATCGGCGGAACCGAAAACGCATTTCTTTTTCGCCAATCTGCCCAACACCTATTTGGACGGTCATATCAAAGAGAGCCGGATGGCCCTCCAGCTGTTTTTACAAAAAGCGTTTCATCACAAACATAGCGATCTAAAACTTCACCTGGACTTTCTTTCCGATAGCCGCGTTCTTCTCATGCCAAACCCGGCCCAACGGTATGATGTCCTCACCATGACCAGCATGGACTACTTTTCGCTCAAGGATCAACTGAACCTTGAGCCTTTGGTTTTTTTGAGCAAGGACGATAAGCCGACGGAAAGCTTCCTGTTGCTGAGCCGCACGGGACAAACCTGGGAAACCTTGTCCCGAAAGACCGAACGCTCCTTGTCAATGCAAAAAGGCTACAGCGAAACCATTGCCAGATCCTGGGGCGCCGCATTGGTCGCCGATCACCAGAGGTCGACCCTCGATGCCTATTTTTCATCGATACGGCTGGCGGACACCCCTCACCGAGCGGTGCTGCCGGTTTTTTTCGGGCAAATCGACATGTGCATCGTTTCCCGATGCGCCTATGACCTCATTCTGGAACTTAATCCTCAAATTAAGGAAAAGCTTGTTATTCTGGAGCAATCCCAGGAATTCATCAATATCATCATCTGCGGCACCGACCAATTGGGTGACTGGGCCAGGCAGGTCGTGTTGAAGGAGACAATAGACATGCACACCCACCCGGTGGGCCAACAAGCCCTGACACTTATCCAGATGAACCGCTTTTGGCCATTTGACCCGTCACTGCTTGACGCCACTAAAGATTTGTACCAATGGCGGGAACAACATGGCCAGGGAGTTAATTGTCAATGAGGCCATCAGCACCCCATACGCCGCAGAACGGCGAGCCGGACGTTTCCCAAACCCAAGCGGTTCATGGACGACGTCACAAGAAAACCGGCCGCATCCTCATTCGCACGGCATCCATGTCCGGGTTCATGGTCATTTTCACGGTGGCGATTTTTTTGAGCACCACGCTTCCCAATCAACGCCGGCGGCTCATCGAAGAGATGCATCAGCGGGCCCAGGTGGTCCAGACTTCGACCGTTCAGATCCTGGAGGAATCGATTGCGCTTGACGACAACAGCGCCGTAGTGGATCACTGCATCAGTATCGTCTCCCAAACCCCCTCCTTGCACTACGTGATCATCACACCCAAAGACGGCCCTTCGCTGATCCACACGCAGCAGGGATGGCGCCAGGAAGACTTGGGCGGCATGTGGAAACCGGCTGACCTGCCACAGCCTTCCAGGGGCCGGTTCATGATCAATCCATTGGGCGATGGGGGGGAACTGTTTCATATCAGCTATCCATTTGACTATCTGGGCCTGGATTGGGGATGGATTCACCTGGGCCTGTCCATCGACAAATTCCGAGCCGATTCGCGATTGCTCTACCGGCGCAGCGGCATTATCGCCCTTGCGGCCATTTCGGTGGGCATGCTCTTTTCACTCTACTTTGCCCGGCGCATCAGCGTTCCCATCCTTAAACTGGAACGTTTTGCCCGTCAGGTGGCCTCGGGCGATCTGAGCCACCGGATCGACATCCTTACCGGTGACGAAATCGAACATCTCGGCAAAGCCCTTAACTATATGGTGGAACAGTTGCAGCAGGCCAATCGCGAGCGTGAAAAGGCCCAGAAAACCCTGATCAGCGCCGCCCGCCAGGCCGGCATGGCCGAAATGGTCAGCAACGTGTTGCACAATGTGGGCAACGTACTCAACAGCGTTGGCGTCACCACCAGCAACATCCAACGGCGTCTGGTGAAATCCAAAACCGAAAACCTGGTCCATTTGGCCGATCTGATTGAAAACCAGGGGGACCGGTTAAGCACCTATCTCACCACCGACCCGCGGGGCATCAAGATTCCGGATTACCTGGTTTCCCTGTCGAGGCACCTGGCCGATGAGAAGGCCCATATGATGAAATCCGTAACGGCGCTGGAACGACACATTGAACACGTCCGCGACATCATCCATCTTCAACAAGATTACAGCCGTACCCGTGGGCTGACGGAATCGGTGGCCATCGCCGAAATTATAGAGGATGCCTTGACGCTGAACACCGAGCCCAACGCCAAATACGGCATCAAGGTTCAAAAAGAATTTGAGCCTTTGTCGCTATGCCTGATCGACCGGCACCGGCTGTTGCAAATTTTGATCAACCTGATTTCCAACGCCAGACATGCTATGATCATCAGTGAAAATCGGCCTCGCGTGATCCATGTCACCCTGGAACGTCATCAGGCCGACCGCATTCAAATTCGAATTACCGATAACGGCGTCGGTATCGCAGCAAAGAATTTAACCCGCATCTTCCAACATGGGTTTACCACGCGAAAGGAAGGGCATGGTTTTGGTTTGCACAGCAGCGCCATAGCGGCACGAGAACTATCGGGCACACTAACGGTCACCAGTGGTGGCAACGAATGCGGCGCCACTTTTATCATCGATCTGCCCTATCGACCTGTGGGGGGAACCAATGCACCTTGAAGACCAGCATGTACCACGAAGAATTCTGATAGTAGACGACAACCCGGACATTCACAACGATTTTGAAACCATTTTGTGCGACCCGGAATCCTCCGAAGAGCTGGATCAGATGGAGGCGGAAATATTTGGACACACCGCAACAATGTCCGGCGCACGACGCCAATACGAACTGGCCTTCGCCACCCAGGGTCAGGAAGCGATTAATATCGTCACGACGGCAGTGGCCCAGGACCAACCGTTCCAGTTGGCGTTTGTGGATATGCGCATGCCGCCGGGCTGGGACGGGCTGGAAACCATCGAACATATTTGGGCTGTCGACCCCGAGGTGCAAATCGTTTTGTGTACGGCATACTCGGATTATTCCTGGGAGCAGATCGACCAGCGACTCCAGCGCACTGAAAACCTGCTGATTCTCAAAAAGCCCTTCGATGTTTCCGAAGTGTCCCAGATGGCCAGCACGCTGACCGAAAAGTGGCTTTTGCGCCGAATGGCCGTGGCGCAACAGGAGGCCCTCGAAGACCTTGTCCGCAAGCGCACACAGGCATTGCAGGAAGCCAACCGGAAGCTGAAAGCGGAGATTGAAGAGCGCCAGCACATGGCCAAGCAATTGATTCGGGCCCAAAAAATGGAGGCCATCGGTACGCTGGCCGCTGGGGTGGCCCATGATCTGAACAATATTCTGTCCGGTATTGTCAGCTATCCCGATCTGTTGCTGCAGCAAATCGAACCCGACCACCCCTTGGCGGACAAACTGCGTCTCATCCAAAAATCGGGGCGCAAGGCGGCGGCCATCGTTCAGGACATGCTGACCCTGGGTCGACGCGCCGTTACCAAACAGGACCCTGTCAATCTGCAAACCGTCGTCCATGAATACACCCAGAGCCCGGAATGGCATAAAACCCAGAACTTTCATGACAATGTCCACATCGAAACCAAGATCACACCCGATGTTTCCAGCGTCATCGGGTCCGAAGTGCAAATCGTCATCAGCCTGATGAACCTGGTTTCCAATGCCGCGGAAGCCATGCCCAATGGCGGCATCATCACCATCAGCCTGGAGAATCGGTCTTTATCGGACACCCTTGAGGGATTCGAGGTCATTCCGGCCGGAGACTATGTCGTCCTTGGCGTGGGTGACGCCGGCGAGGGTATTTCCCAAAAAGATATCGAGCATATTTTCGAGCCTTTTTATACCAAAAAGAAAATGGGCCGATCGGGCACCGGACTCGGTTTGGCGGTGGTGTGGGGCGCGGTGCGCGATCATAAAGGGTTTTTGAATGTGAGCAGCCGGCCGGGAAAAGGCACCCTTTTTGAATTATATTTCCCGGATAGCGGCCATAAACCCATTGCACCGGTAACCAACACGCATATGCCGCCCCGGGGAGAAGGAGATTTCATCCTCGTGGTGGACGATGTCCCCGAGCAACGTCAGATTGCCGTGGAAATGCTCGTCGCCTTGGGGTATCGTGCCGACGCGGTCGATTCGGGTGAAGCGGCGCTGGCTTACCTGGAAAAGCAGCCCGTCGACCTGCTGCTGCTGGATATGATCATGGCCCCCGGCATCGACGGCCTTGAAACGTATCAACGCATCCTTCGCCGCCATCCTGCCCAACGCGCCATTGTTGCCAGTGGGTTCACCAAGAATGAACGGGTCAATCAGGCGCTGGCGTTGGGCGCCGCGGCCTCTCTGGGCAAACCATACGGGCTCAAGGACCTGGCGGGCTGCGTCAAAAAGGCTCTGCAAAAATGATTCGGGCAAAGAATTTCAAACGGAACCGGCAATTGGAAATCGCCCAAGGAATCGCAATTTAATAAGTTGCCCATTTAGGCACGCGGCTTTGGGTTGGCTTGGTTC
>JABDRH010000327.1 GCA_013041835.1 Desulfatitalea sp.
CTGCACGGTACACGCACGATCTTCACGTTGGCCGGGTAGCTCAGGCGCATGGTGCCGGCCATGTCCGCGGCGGTGTAAGCACAGTAGTGGCAGCAAAAGGCCACGATCGTCGGTTCAAACATCTCCATTAGGCTATCCTTTCCAACAATCCTTCCAGTTTGGCCAGAATCGGTTCGTCTTCGAATCTTGACAGTTGGATCGCTTTGGCCGGGCATTCGGCCGCGCAGATCCCGCAACCGTGGCACTTGGCCGGATCGATTTCCGAATACCGGTCTTCATTGATAAACGGCACATCGTAGGGGCAAGCGCGCACGCACGCCAGGCAGGTAGCGCACTTTTCGGCCTCCACGCGGGCCACGGTGGCGCCCAGGTTGATGACCTCGCAAGCCAGCAGAGCCTGAACGCGGCCGGCGACGGCCTGGGCCTGGGCGATGCTCTCGCGGATGGTTCGCGGTGAATGGGCCGTGCCGGCCATGAAAAAGCCGGGCACCGACATGTCCACCGGCTTGAGCTTCACATGATCTTCAAGAAAGTGCCCATCTTCGGTACGATTGAGATGGAAAATGGCCGACAGATCCTCGGTGGTTTCATCGTCAGCCAGCAGCCCGGTGCTCAGGACCAGGCGGTCGGCGCTGATTTCCACCGGACGGCCGAGGATGGGGTCTTTGAAGCGCACCAAGAGCGAGTCGCCGTCGGCCGTCGCCTGGGGCGGGGTCTCGGGTTCATAGCGCACGAAAATCACCCCCCGGCGACGGGCTTCAATATAGGCATCTTCGCTGAAACCATACGTGCGCATATCGCGGTAGAGCACGAACACCTGCATCTCGGGATTTTGATCCAGCAGCCGCAGAACGTTTTTCATGGCGGTCTGGCAGCAGATACGCGAACAGTTGGGGTTGTCCGCTGTTCGGGATCCCACGCACTGGATCATGACCACGGTCTGCCACTCACTGATCGGCCCGGGCTGGTCCTCAAGGAGGTTGTCCAGATCGATCTGGGTCATCACCGCCTTGTTCCGGTCGAGTAGGTACTGGTCGGGCCGTTGGGCCAGGGCGCCGGTGGCCAGCACCGTGGCGCCGTGCTCGATCCGGCGGTAGTACATCCGGGGCCCGATCTGAAAACCGGTCGTGAACTTGCCCGGCATGCCCGAATGGTCGACCACGATGGCGTTGGTGAGCACTTCGATGTTATCCTGGGCGCCGACTTGATCGATCAACCGGGTCACATAGGCGCGCACATCCTCACCTTCCAACGTACGGCGCACCACCGCGGCAAGACCGCCCAAACGGCCGTTGCGTTCAGCCAACACCACCTTAAAGCCCTGTTCGGCCAGCTCCAAAGCAGCATTCATGCCCGCCACGCCCCCGCCGATCACCAGGATGTCCTTGTTCATGGGCAGAATGTGATCCCTGAGCGGTCCCGACTGGGCGGCGCCGGAAACGGCCATGCGGATCTGCTGCTTGGCCTTGGCCGTGGCCATCTCCTTGGCGTTGGTATGCACCCAGGCATTCTGGTCGCGGATATTGGCGATCTCCACCAGGTACTTGTTCAGGCCGGCGCGACGCACCGTCTCCTGGAACAGGTTCTCGTGGGTGCGCGGCGAGCAGCCACCCACCACGACGCGGTTAAGTTTTTGCTCTCCAATGACCTGCTGGATACGCTCCAGGGCCTCCTTGCCGCAGCCATGGCCGGTCATTTCGGCCACCGCGACATGCGGGTACTTGACCGCCTCCTCCACCACCGCCAGAACATCGATGGCGCCGCCGATGTTCTGGCCGCAGTCGCACACGAAAACGCCGATGCGCGGAGTTTCGCCACTCACATCGCGTTCAGGCGGCAGATCCTCTTCGCCAAGGGCCTGGGCGCCGCTGGTTTGAGGCAGATGCTTGGCCGCCATGCAGGCGGCGGCGCTGGCCTGAACCATGGTTTCGGGGATATCTTTGGGGCTTTCGAAAACACCGCACACGTAAACACCCGGCCGGTTGGTGGTCACCGGCGAAAAGCTGCCGGTTTTGGCGAAATTGTGGTCGTTCAGTTCGATACCCAGGGTCTCGGCCAACTGAACGGTCCGTGCCGAGGGGCGGAAGCCGGTGGGCAGAACCACCATATCGAAGGTTTCGGTGGTCAGCCCACTCTGTTCATCGGTGGCGTAGGAGATTTGCAAATCCCCTTGGCTTTCCGGATCGGGAATGATGGAGTGGGGTCTGCAGCGCACCAGGCGAACTCCGTATTGATCCTTGGCCCGCTGGTAGTAGGCCTCGTAGTCTTTGCCGAAAGTACGCATATCCATATAGAAGATGGTGGTTTCGATATTGTCCTGGAAACGCTCCTTGGTGACGATGGCCTCCTTCAAAGCGTACATGCAGCAGACGCTGGAACAGTAAGAGACATCCTCGCGGTTGATGCCCCGCGATCCGGGACACTGGATCCAGGCCACGCGCTTGGGCTGCAGGCCGTCGGAAGGACGGGCCAAAACGCCAAGGCTGGGCCCCGAGGCCGACATGATGCGCTCGTATGCCAGACCGGTGACCACGTTGGGGTAGCGGCCGTGACCAAAGTGGTCCAGCTTGCCCGGATCGAACAAGTCTGCGCCGATGGACAGGACGATCGCAGCCACCTGGCGGGTAATTCGCTTTTCCTTATCGCCGGGCATGATGGCGTTCACCGGGCAGCACTTGACCAAGGCGTCCACGTCCTTACAGGCCGACATGTCGATGGAAAACGCCTGGGGGGTGGCCTGGGGATAGCGCATGCAGGTTGGGGCGCGGTGGTCGAGGCCCGGAATGAAACGCACGCATTCGGGATGCTGCTTGTGACACTCGCCGCAGGCCGTACACTTTTCCAGATCGATATGGCGGGGGGCGCTGCTCAGGGTCACGGTGAAGTCACCGGCCTCGCCCGCCACCTGGGTCAACTGGGTCAGCGGCATCAACTCGATTTGCCGCTGCCGGGCGCCGGCGGACAAGTGGGGCGAAATGGTGCACAAGTCGCAGTTGTTGGTCGGAAAGGTGCGGTCCAATTGCGTCATCAATCCACCGATGGCAGCTGCCTGATCGATGAGCAGAACGCTTTTCTGCGCTTCGGACAAATCCATGGCCGCCTTGATGCCACCCACGCCGCCACCGATAATCAATACGGATTTGTTGGGGTTTTTCGCTGGGTTGTTCATGGGTATATCGCTCACTCTCTACAATTGCACCTCGGGCATCGACGGCCGGCGCAAGATATCGCTCAGATTCGCCGCGTCGCCGGATCCGGATCGTCCCGAACCCGAGGCAGGGTTATTCCAGTTCAACTCAATATCAATACCGCCTACTCGCTAAAGCCCTGCATGATCCAGAATCGACGCCAGACGATGTTCCCATCCCTGCGTCTCGATCTTGACGCCGGCCACCTTGTCTTTAAGGGCGCTGATCGTCTCGCCGGCGATCCGCAGGCACTCGCCCTCGCGGTCGGAGGCCTTGCGAATGCGACCGATCAACGCCTCTGAGATATGAGCGCCCGGTTCATTCAGCGCCATGTAACGGGCAATGCCCACCGACTTGATCAAAAAAATCGTGGCAATAACCGGCACGTTCAGTCCCTTGACCTGATCCAGAAATGCGCCGAAGCGCTGGACGTCAAAAACCGGCGGCGTGATCAAAAACTGAGCACCGGCCTCGATCTTTCGCTTGGCAAGCGCGATCTCATCGGCCATCTGTGCCTGATCGGCAAACGAACCCACCACGGCGCCGGTGGTGAAGCTGGGTGCGCCTTCCAGGTCGAAACCGGCCAGGTCGACGCCCTTTTCAAGGGACTCGATGGCCTTGAGCAGCCCCAACTCATCCAGATCGTCCACCGGCACGGCGTCACGATGGTCGCCATTGGCCATCGCCTCGCTTTTGGCCACGATCAGGTTTTGAATGCCCAGTACGTGGGCGGCCAGAATGTCGCCCTGCAAGGCCATGCGATTGCGATCGCGCCCATAGGTGTGAACAATGGCCTCTATGCCCTGCTGCTGCATCAGCACACCACCTGCCAGGGCGCTCATGCGCATGACGCCGTTATCCATGTCCGGCACCACCACGGCATCCACGCGCCCCTTGATCCTGCGGGCATTGGTGATTAGCTGGGAGATATCCACGCCTTTGGGCGTATTCATCTCGGCCAGCACCACAAACTCACCAGAAGCTAAACGTTTTTGAAAACTCATGGCTCCCCTTTTCCTTGATGATTGATTATGAGTAAGTCATCTTCCATCCTCAATACGAGGATGGGTTTCAATCGTTTCCACCCGGGTGATCCGAAACAAACGCAGACGGCCTACGTCAATTTTCGGTCTTGCGCAGATGCACCCGGATCGGCGTATTCTCCTTTTCCTCGACGCAGATGAGTTCATAGGCCACAGGCGGCAGCAACCTGAACAGGTCGGAACGCGTCTCCGGGTCCAACCCCAGCACTTCCAGGGTCTGATCGGATTTCATTTCACGAAACACCCGGCGCAGCTTGAGCAGGGACAAGTCGGTGATGGCGCCCCTGAAATCAAGGCTATAGTCGGCTTTTTCCCTCAAATTTCCAGTGCTCCTCATGTTGTCTGGTCTTCATCCATATCATTGCGACCTCGGCCTTGGGCGAGGCGGAGGTCCGCCAACCCAGGCAGCAGTTCAAAGCAATATGGGTGCCATTGTAAAAAATAACGGCGGCCGGCCAACCATCTGCCGGATGTTGATAGGTCTGGAAAAAGTCCGAATTCACCGCGAAGGGCCCGAAGAACACGCCGAAAAGCATAATTACATAATAAAAACAGCTTCGTGAATTTCGTGCCCGTCGTGGTTCACACAAAAGCTCAGCTATCGGTGTTTCTTTTACACGTCCATTGCACCTTCCCACCTATGCATTCCGGGATTGCCCTGAAAGTGTTAAAATGCTAAAAATTCCCATTTTAACGGGTGTTAAAGTTTAACAGGGCATTTTAATGGGCGAACAAGGACCGGACAGGTACTGGAAGACGGTGGTCAACACGATCCGCGACGGCCTGATGATCGTCGATGAAAGCGGTGTCATCGTGTCGATCAACGACGCCCTGGAACGTATCACCGGCTACACCCGCGCCGATCTGGTAGGCAAACGCTGTACGGTGCTCAACTGCGATGTGTGCCAACAGATCAAGCATAACGCCGGCGACAAATGGTGCTCCCTGTTTACCGGCAACCTGGTGAAATCGCGCCAATGCATCATCAAGCGCAAAGACGGCACCCCCATGCACGCTCTGAAAAATGCCTGCATCCTGCACGACGACAACGGCGAGGTGATCGGCGCCGTGGAGACCCTCACCGACATCACCGAGTTGGTCGAAAAGAAGAATCAGATCGCCGCCTATGAACGCGAACTACGCTCGGGCGACGGATTTCGCGGCATCATCGGCGCAGGCCCGGCCATGCAGCAGGTGTTCGAATTGATCTCCAATGCCGCCCACTCGGACGCGCCGGTCATCATTCTAGGCGAAAGCGGCACCGGCAAGGAACTGGCCGCCCAGGCCATCCACGACATCGGCGCGCGGCGTAAACAACCCTTTGTCAAGGTCAACTGCGCCGCCTTCACCGAATCGCTTCTGGAAAGCGAACTGTTCGGCCATGTCAAAGGGGCGTACACGGGAGCCTACCGCGACCGGGCCGGCCGTTTCGAAGCGGCCGGCAACGGCGATATCTTTCTGGATGAAATCGGCGACCTGCCCCTGGCCACCCAAGTCAAGCTGCTGCGCGTGCTGGAGGAAAAGATTATCGAGCGGGTGGGCGACGCAACGCCCCTGCCCGTGAATGTGCGCATTATCACCGCCACCAACCGCGACCTGAACGCATTGATCGGTACGGGCGCCTTCCGCGAAGATCTTTACTTTCGCATCAACGTCATCCCCATCCACCTGCCCCCCCTGCGGGAACGTAAAGAGGACATCCCTCTGCTGGCCGAATCATTCTTCCACAAAATCCGTCTGAAAAACCGCAAACCCATCACCGGCATCAGCAACAATGCCATGCGGCGGCTGATGGACCACACCTGGCCGGGCAATGTGCGCGAATTGAAAAGCGCCTTTGAATACGCCTTTGTCACCTGCCAGGCGTCCATGATCGAACCCCGGCACCTGCCACCCAACATTTTGCATGGCGCCGGTCCCAGGCCGAGGCCGACGGCCGTTGCCCCACGCAAGTCCTTTGACCGCGAGAAGATCAAGCGCATCGAACTGATCGAAGCCCTGGAAGAGGCCGAAGGCAATCAATCCAAAGCGGCCGAGCTGCTCGGTGTCACCCGTGTCACCATCTGGAACCGCATGCGGCGCTTTAACGTGCAATATAAAAAACAAATCGAGGCCGGCAGGGCGTCCTAAGCAAGGCAATCATCCATGACCGAAATGCAAGCCACCCCGCCAAAGGAGAAATCCCTTGTCGCGCGCATGCGTACCGATGCCGAAGCCATCTTTCGGGCCGGACTGGCGGCCGCGGCTCCGGCGGCCGCCATCCAAAAGTGCTGCCGTTTGGAACGACAGCAGCTTCGGATCGCCGATCATTCGTGGGACTTGAACGGTATCGACCGTATCCTGGTGGTGGGCGCCGGCAAAGCCACGGCAAGCATGGCCCAAGCCTTGGAGCAAATCCTCGGCGAGCGCATTCATACAGGATGCATCAGTGTCAAATACGGCCATACCGCCCCGCTGGCGCACATCGATATCATCGAAGCCGGCCACCCGGTTCCCGACGCCAACGGCGTGCGTGCTTGTCGCCGCATCCTGGATGTGGTGACCACCGCCCAGTCCGAGGACCTGATCATCGGCCTGCTCTCCGGCGGCGGCTCGGCCCTGCTGCCCCTGCC
Source organism: Desulfatitalea sp. (assembly GCA_013041835.1). Classification (GTDB taxonomy): domain Bacteria; phylum Desulfobacterota; class Desulfobacteria; order Desulfobacterales; family Desulfosarcinaceae; genus Desulfatitalea. The sequence continues at coordinate 6,844 of JABDRH010000327.1, forward strand.
CGCCGGGAACTTGTCCCTTGCGGACAAACAAGCCGTCACCACCGCCCTGCTGGCTTGCGGCGCCACGATCCACGAGATCAATGCCCTGCGCAAACACTTGTCGGCCATCAAAGGCGGCCGACTGGCCCTGGCCGCCGCGCCCGCCCGCATGGTCACCTTGATTCTCTCGGACGTGGTGGGAGACGACCTGGACGTGATCGCCTCGGGTCCCACGGTACCGGACCCAAGCACCTTCGGCGAGTGCCAAGAGATTATCCGGCGTTACGGCATCGCCTCCCGGCTGCCGCAGCGCATCCGGCAACATATCGACCGCGGCGCTACCGGCCGAATCGACGAGACGCCGAAGCATTACCGCCAGCTCGGGGATCACATCCACAATCTCATCATCGGCAGCAACCGGCAGGCGCTGGGCGCCTGCCGGCACGAAGCGAAACGACGGGGGTATGCCCCCCTGATGCTTTCGTCCCGCTTGACGGGAGAAACACGCGTCGTGGCGGGCGTGCACGCCGCCATTGCACGGGAAATCCTTGGCACCGGACAGCCGTTGTCACCGCCGGCCTGTCTGCTGTCCGGCGGTGAAACCACCGTCACCCTCAACGGCAATGGCCGTGGCGGTCGCAACCAGGAGTTCGCCCTGGCGGCCGCCCTTCAGATCCATGCGTGCCCATGCATCGTCATGCTCAGCGCCGGCACCGACGGCACCGATGGCCCCACCGATGCGGCCGGCGCCTTCAGCGACCATACCACATGCCGGCGGGCCGCGGACGCCGGGCTGGACATCCACCGCCACCTGTCAAATAATGATGCATATCCATTTTTCCAGGGTCTGAACGATCTGCTGATCACCGGCCCGACAGGGACCAACGTGATGGACATTCATATCGTCCTGGTACAACCGCCTGTCGCCAGTACGAAAAAAACGGAAGGGAACACATGACGATGCAATTTGAACCGATCCAACTCGATCGGCAATCCGAATATCGAGAAAGGCTGGCCCGCTGCGGCCAAACCGCCTCCGATTACAGTTTCATCAATCTTTGGGGGTGGCAGGAAGAGTACGAGCTGACTTGGGCCTGGCAAGACGGCCTGGTCTGGATCAAACAGGAACGCCCGCATCGGGCCCTGTGGGCGCCGGTCGGCGACTGGCAGGCGGTTGAATGGCCCAACGCATTCGCAGAAGCCAAGGAAACCAGCGGCCAGATGATCCGCGTGCCCCACACGTTGCTGACACTGCTCGAGCGTCGTATCACATTTCAAACCCCTCCCGAAGAAACCCGCGATCATTGGGACTACCTTTACAGCATCGAAGCGCTGATCGAACTCAAAGGCAACCGCTTTCATAAAAAAAAGAACCTGGTCAACCAGTTCAAAAGAAATTACGAATTCGCCTACCTCGGTTTTGGACCGGAGTTGATCGAGCAGGCCTCGGCCATGCAGGAAGATTGGTGCGCCTGGCGCGATTGTGAAAGCAACGATACGCTGACATCGGAAAACAACGCCATCGCCCGCGTCCTAAAGGATTGGCGAACATTGTCGGCGATCACCGGCGGCGGCCTGCTGGTGGAAGGCACCATCGTGGCCTACACCATCGCCGAAATCATGCCCGACCACACGCTGGTAATCCATTTTGAAAAGGGATGCCCGGATATCAAGGGCGGCTACCAAGCCATCAACCAGATGTTCCTGGCCAATGCCCCCAAAGGCCCCACCATCGTCAACCGCGAACAGGATATCGGCGACCAGGGCCTGCGCAAAGCCAAGCTTTCCTACCATCCGGTGGATTTCATAAAAAAGTATAAAATCGAAATCTAGGGGGCAAGCATAAAAAAAGCCCTTGAAAAATCAAGGGCTTGCCTTCAAATTGGTGGCGATGCAGGGACTTGAACCCCGGACACTACGGATATGAGCCGTATGCTCTAACCAGCTGAGCTACATCGCCTTGAGTGTTTGTCACGCAGCTCTCTTTGGCGTGACAATCGAGTCGTTTAACAGTTAGGTAACAGATAGTCAACTGTATATTGGCTTTCGCCCAGGGTCAAGTGCCTGCCGACCCTTGACAGGCAGCTTATTCGCTTTATTTTCAACGCATTTGTTTTTTGGGGATCGGTCGTTTTGTTGTGGGGGCTTGAGTCACAACAACGCTTTTCGACCCACCTAAGCGCCCCATACAGCGTGATCAGTGCCCAAACATCTTGTAGAATCTTTTCTACGTCCATTTGTTTCCCCCTTTGTTGATCAATGGCGGATGGCAGCGCTTA
>JABDRH010000333.1 GCA_013041835.1 Desulfatitalea sp.
CGGCGCCGAAGACGGGGGCGAGCTCGGGGCCTATCACCACCGCCGCTACTGCGGCCGTCAGGACGCCGTTGTGGAAAAACTGAAAGCGTTTTTGCCGGTGGGCACAATCCCGGTGCTGATCGTGGACCCGGTCTGGCCGCCACCCATAACATGCAGACCCAAGGAGGAGAGAAAATGAAAGCGGAAATATCCAGGGACAGCTTCGATGAAGACAAAACCTATTCCGGCGTCTACCAGCAGCAGGGCCGCATGCTCACCGACGCGGACTGGAACGAGATGGTGCGCATATTAAAGCACCGCATGGACAAGACCGTGGGCGCGGCCATCGATAGCGGATCACCCAGGCATGAGGGGATTCTCTACGAAGAACCGGACGATGAAGAACCGGACGCAGCGCAAGATGACCCAAAGGGACAGCCGCCAGCGGACCGCAGAAAGGCGGCGCCGACGGCCATCAAGCATGTGGGCGTGGTTGCCGAACCGGTCGGCGAGCTGCAACCCGGAGAGCTGATAGCCTTCGAGGCCCCCCCCGGCCTTGTTTTCCCCGGGGCGCATGATCCCGCCCCCCCTGATCCCGGCACCCCTGCGCCCTCCGAGCCGAGACCCTATGACCCCTATGAAGCCTTCCGGGACGATCCCGGATTCCAATGGGGACGGGTCTATGTGGACGGCATGTATGCCCAGATCGCGCCGAAAGATAACGCGCCCGGCCCGAAACATCCGCCCTCGTTGAGCATCGCCGAGCTGATCCTGCACCAGCGAGACTTCCCCGATTTTCCCATATACCGGATCGAGGAAGACAAAGATTACGTGGCTTACGTCGACCTTTGGGAACGGCTGGTGATCACCCAGGAGGATAGCGATTTAAAGGACAGCGCCCTTCACGGCGCCGACACCTGCGTGCGCACCCAGACCATGGCCCAGATCAAGCTCTGTTTAAAGGATGGAACAGACAAGGCGCTGGAGGCCACCCTGGCCAACAACACCATGGGCAATGCCACCATCTCGGCCCGCAAGATCGGGCCGGCGGCCGCCGCGGATAGATGCGGGAACGTCACCGCCCTGCCTTCCCAGGATAACTGCAACGCCCTTTTTCGTTTGGAGGTTCATGAGGTAAATGAAAAAGAGAAGGGGTCGCTTACGGTGACCCTGAAATGGTCCAAGGAAAACGGCGCGGTGCTGCTGGCCGAGGACTTTATGAACGATCCCAATTTCGACGCCGGTCACGCCTATGAAATCTTCACCCTCACCAGCGAAAAACACCTGGGCTACCACAACCTGAACGGCAAAGTGGCGCAAACCACCGGTGAAATGTGGACTCAGAAAACAGGAGAATTTAAAACCTACGATCAACTCAAGGACTCGAACCGCTCGTTGGACAAAGAGACCTTCATCCGCCGCTGGGATGGTTGTGCACAGATCAAATGGGTCTCCGGCAGGTCGTGGCGAATGGAATCCCAGGTTCGATCCGCCCAAGTAGAAAATAACCGGTTCATACTGAACCTGCGTGCCGGAACCGCCCCGGTTCAAGTGAAGCTGGATCTCAACGGCAAACGGTTTCTTCCCGGCGATTACTGGCTGGTGCTCTTTCGGGACACCGGCTCGGATCCGGAAGTCAAACCCCTGTCCGAGGAGCCCGCGGGTATTCGCCACCACTATCTCGTGCTGGGTACGGTAAAGAAGAAAAAACTGATCGTGCCAAAAAAAAATATGAATTTATCCATTAGCTTACCGGGTATGGGAGAATTTCCGCCCCTTTGGACAATAGCATTTACGTTGACCAAACCCCAATGGCGACAGCTCAGCTTTCCGAGTTTGACTAAGTTGACGTTGGATAGAGTCTATTACAAGCCAAAAGGGGAAGACCCTCCTACGATAGAAGAGACATTACATGACCACCGAGATGAAATTGACGAACTCAAGGATACAAAAGTCGATCGCGCGGGCGACACGATTCATGGAGACCTCATCGTTGAAGGCAGGATCGTAGCAAATGATCTCGCTGTAAAGGGTCCCATTCAGCGAATGGAGCTGCTGATGCCATCGGGTGAAACGCGCATTATAATGCCTGGCGACCATGTATGCGCAGATGATTTCGCAGGGATTCGGCTCATCGCAAATTCTGGAGTAGACTTGAGCGACATCGCCACGGACAGAATGATCATGGAAGTTGAACTGCCCTGGCCACAGAGTGCGTCAGAGATAGATGCATGGGGCACTAATTTGCTCATCGGACATCAGCCGGTTCGATTAGCCGGTAGAAGTGAACTTTTTATTGAATCGGTGGTATGGCGACCGATCATGTCGGTGCAGCACTGGTTACGTCACAAAATTCAATTGAAACGTAAAGAGTTGGAATGGTTTTTCGAAGATACGGATTCGGTGGGATGGAGCACAGGGGCCTCGGGTGAACTGATTTATGCTGGGTCTGATCAACAAAAGGCAGCTGCTCTGGCTGTTAATTCATACACATCAGGGGCTCAAAAGCTTAGCATGAAAGGTTCCTGGATTTGTCCTGAGGGCCAGGACGTGCAGGCGCGGTTCGGATTCATTGTAAATTTTCGAGACGTAAACAATTACACAAGCATAGAGTGTATTCCTAAAATAGAATATGGAACCTCGCAATTCGGAGCTACAGGGCTATACTCTTCAGATTTCGAACTTAAAATCAATAAAAAAATTCAAGGCGTTTCCCATGTCCGAAAAAAGACAGAAAAGACGGACGTTTTTCATTATACATGCCGTCCTGCCGAGCCTGGCAAAATGAAGGAATGGGGTTTTACGATGAATTTATCTCAAAACATTTTCATTGTCGATTGGCATATGGACTCTGATTCACTTGCTAAGGTGTCACTCTGTTCGGACGCTGATATGATTGATTTAGACGATGGCCTTCAGATAGGTGTATTTTCTTTCTCGCCGTATAGGACGAAGTTCAATTTTTGCCAGGCTGTGCCACTAGAACTCCATCCGTTGATCCTAATTCCAACTGAGCCGTCTTTCGACTCACATCGTGGAGAAAAAATACTTACTCGTATTCAGATGATATGCGAAGATTTACCGGCTTATGCTGAACAGAAGAAGCCGCATCAATGTGGATTTTCGACATGGTTTTGGATAACTTTACCACACCAATACACGTATAGCTCCGGTTCCGATAGTGAATTTGCCGGCATAGGAGCGGAGTTAATTCTATGAGAGCAATATGGTCGTTTTGGTCCAAGCCCTACGGGAGCCACTACAGCGCGAATTGGCTTACTGAGAAGCATCATTGGCTTTCCTGGGTGTTGTCGGTGGAGACAGCTCGTAGGCATTACCCGGATACTGCTTTAATTACGGACGACGAAGGTGCAGACATCCTTGTTGACCGTCTCGGAATTCAATTTTCGGAAGTCTCGTTGGATCTGGAGGCACTGTCTGACGAAGATCCTTGTTGGTGGGCATTGGGAAAATTGTATGCCTACCGTGCACAGCAAAAACCGTTTGTGCATATTGACGCGGATGTCTTCCTATGGAAGCGGTTGCCACTGTTTGTCGAGCAGGCTCCGGTTTTCGCACAGAGCCCGGAATCAGCGGATAGTAGCTTTTATCAAAAGAAAAGTGTCATAGACGCATTACACAATTTCGGCGGTTGGATCCCTGAACCGTGGCAGTGGTATGCAACGTCTGGGGTAAGCCAGCTAGCCGCCAACTGTGGAATAGTCGGTGGAACAAACACCCAAATGATAAATGAGTACGCTAAATTATCTTTTCGAACGATCACGGACCATGCAAATCGTGCCATATGGAAACATCTGAACGAAGGATCTGACATCATGGTAATTATCGAACAGTATCTTCTCAATGCGTGTGTAGAATACTCCCGTCGCAACGGTGACGCCTCAGTGTATCTTCAGTATTTATTTGGTTCAATTGACGGGCCTTATCAAGCTGGGAACGCTGCAGCGCTCGGTTATTCACACTTAATCTCGGGGGCCAAGAAAAACCGCAACACTATGGAACGTATAGAGAGGGTCGTTCGACGAGACTATCCAGCTCTTTATCGACGTTGCATGGCGTACACGGAAGAAGCACGGTAGTTTAGAACGTTTTACTTATGCAGTCGCTGTCGGTGAATTTTTGCTGAAGAGAGCATGCAATAGGGGTGACAATGCATACGTCTTCCAAAAAGCAAACGTTGAATCTAACGGACCACTCCCGCTACCGTCCGGACACCGCCCGGATAATGGGGACTATCGGGGACTATCGGGGTCAAACCTTGATCTGTGATTTTAGCAACTAAAGTTTGCTCTATGTAGGGGGCAAATTGGGACGAACCACAAATTGTCTAACAGCAAATGGCTGCTCTCATGATTTGCCGCCTTTGCGAATCCTGGAACATAACATGGAATACTACCGTAGAATCGGCGACCGATGGGATGATGGGCTACCTCTTTTAATCGCAGAAAATAGCAGGGGGGGCTAAAATGCACACCTATTCAAAGAAGCATATTTTCTCCCCCCTCGACCACTCCCGCTACCGACCGGACACCGCCCGGATAATGGACCCGCCATCATCCGCGGCCCAAAAGTCATGCCGTCCCGTCCAAGCCAAATCCGCGGTGCCGATCACCAGCAATGCCTTGGAGTCCGAGGCCGATGCCATCGCCGACCGGGTCGTGCTGAAAAAAGAGAAGCCGGCGCGTGAGCACGAAATACCTGCGCCGGATGCCGGCGTTCAGGATGAGCCCACGGATACGGCGCCGGTTTCGGATCGGATTCAGCCCAAGGCCGCAAAAGAGAAGCCAACGCCGACCATCCCCCAGACGGCCATCGATGTCAACGCCCTGGCAGGCGGCGGCGCAGGGCTTTCGGGCGTGACGCGAAGCCTGATCGAACCGGTGTTGGGTCATGACCTGAGCGGGGTGCGCATCCACACCCACGGCGAGGCCGACCGGATGGCCCGGCAGATCGGCGCCCGGGCCTTTACCACGGGCAGCCACATCGCCTTTGCAACCGGCGAGTTCAACGCCGCCTCCACCGAGGGCCTGCGGCTTCTGGCCCACGAGCTGACCCATGTGGTGCAGCAGGGCGCGGCCGGGCCGCGGGTGGCCGCGGCGGCCACGCCGTCCATCAGCCGCATCGGTGCCGGAAGCAATGCGGTTTACCAGCGGGAGGCGGAGGCGGAAGAAACACAAAGCGGCGGGATTATCCAATGGATCGTGAAAAAAATCGGCCAGGGCCTGAAGCTGGTGCCGGGCTGGGACATGGCCACCTGGCTGTTGGGGTATGATCCGCTTACCCAAGCCAAGGTGCCGCGCGACGCAGAGACGCTGGTCAAGGGCATCATCGGGCTTGCGCCGGCCGGTTCCTTGCTTTACGACAAGCTGGTGGAAAGCGGCCTGGCCGAAAAGGCGTTGGCCTGGATCGAGGGTCATCTTGCCAAACATCGACTGACGGCCCAACGGGTCAACCAGGCATTTTCAAATGTCAAGGAGCAGATCGGGCTTTTGGATCTGCTGAACCCGGTAAAGGTGTTTGAAAAGCACATCGCGCCCATATTCTCCGATGCCAAAGCCTTTGCCCTGGACCTTGCCGATGCCGCAGCCGGGCTGCTCAAGGAGACCTTGATCCAGCCGCTGCTCACTCTGGTCGAGGAACGTACCCGGGCCTATCCCCTGCTCACCGTGGTGCTGGGCAAAGACCCCATTACCGGCAAAAAGGTGCCGCGCACCCCGATGGGGATGCTTGAAGGGTTTTTCAAGCTCACCGCATCGGGCGAGGCTTATCTGGCCAGGCTCAAGGATTCCGGCCGGCTGGATCGGATGCTCAAGTGGCTGGATGAGCGTGTGGCCGAGCTCGATTTAAGCATCGATGCGATCCGGGCGCTGATCGGCCAGGTGTGGGATACGCTGGACGCCCAGGCGATTGTCCACCCCCTGGATACCTTGGAAAAGATCTGGGGGATCGTCGCGGCCCCCATCGGCCGCATCGCCCGTTTTGTGGGCAAGGTTTCCGGCCGGGCCCTGGTGTTGATCAAACGGTGGGCCATGGGCAAGCTCAAGGCCATGGCCCAGGGGTTTGCCGGATATCCGTTGCTGACGGTCACCTTGGAAAAGGACCCCATCACCCAGGAGAAGGTGCCGCGCACCGCGGACAACTTCATCAATGGGTTCATGGGGCTGGTGCCGGGGGGAACGGAAAAATACGAGGCGCTCAAAGAGGCCGGCACCGTGGAAAAGACCTTGGCGTGGTTGAATGGCGCCGTGGCGCGGCTGGGCTTGAGCCGAAAGAAGATCGTGGCGTTGTTCCGCCGGGCCTGGAAGAGCATTTCCATCAAGGATCTCATAAAACCGGAAGCGGCGTTCAAGCGCATCGTCGACTTGTTCGCCGAGCCGGTGATGCGCGTCATCCGCTTTGCCGGCGAGGTGGGACGCAAGGTGGTTGAATTTGTTTTTACGGGGTTGATGGGCGCATCGGGCCAGCGCGTTCTGGCCCTGCTCAATCGCACCAAAGGGGTGTTCAAAACCATAATAAAGGACCCCGTGGCCTTTGCCCAAAACCTGTTGAAAGCCGTGGGCGCGGGATTTGAGAAGTTTTCGGGAAATATTGTCGATCATCTTAAAACCGGCATCTTCGACTGGCTGTTCGGGGCCCTGGAAGGGGCGGGCATTCAATTGCCGGAAAAATGGGATCTCAAGGGGATCATCTCCGTGGTCCTGCAACTTCTGGGGATTACCTACGCCAAGATCAGGATTCGGCTGGTGCGCCTTCTGGGTGAAGCGCGGGTGGCCAAGCTGGAGGCTACATTTGAGTTTTTGAGGCGCCTGGTTACCGAGGGGCCGGGATTCCTCTGGGAAAAGATCAAGGAATCCATCGGCAATCTGCCGGACATGGTCGTCGGCGGTATCAAGGATTGGGTCGTGACCCGGGTGGTGACCGGCGCCATCACCAAGATCGCCGTCATGCTCAACCCGGTGGGCGCGATCGTTGAGGCGGTGCATGCCATATACAACACCATCATGTTTTTCGTGGCGCGCATGGGCCAGATCATGGACCTGGTGGAGGCGGTCGTCAGCTCCATGGCCAATATCGCCAAGGGTAAGCTGACCGATGCGGCCGACTACATAGAGGCCTCCATGGCCAAAACCCTGCCGCTCATCATCAGCTTCCTGGCCCGCTTCATTGGCCTGGGCAATGTAAGCGAGGCCATAAAGGGCGTCATCAAGAAGTTTCAGGAGAAAGTGGATCTGGTGATCGATGGGGTAATTGGGTTTATTGTGGAGAAGGGCAAAGCGCTTTATGGGAAGGCTAAGGCTGGGGTTGGGAAGGTGTTGTCTTGGTGGAGGGTTCGAAAAAAATTCAAGAGTAAAAAAGGAGAGTCTCATGAGTTGTTTTTTGATGGTAAAGGCGATGCCGCTAAGCTGACCATTTCAAGCAAAAAGACCTCCTATGCCGACTTTATTGAAAAAATAGACTGCACAAACGAAAAACAGAAACAAGCAAAAACACGGGCCATGAAAATTGCGGTATCGATTGATGGCCTTACCATAAAGGCCAAAACCGATAAAGGCACTAAGGACCACAATCCTGATTTTCAGAAACTTCTCGACGATCTATCTATGGAAACAAGCATTTTTGTCGATAGAGCGGATGGTAAGCTGCCTGTTACCGAGGTGGAATACGGCAGTACCAATACAGCAGGTTTCGGCACCAAGATGGAAGCCAGGGTGCTCACAAAGTTAGGGCCTCCGGGCACCATACCTATTGTTACGAATCCGATTTGGGAAAAGCTTCTCAAACGTAGAAAAAGGAGGGGCAGCTATTATGTAAGAGGTCATTTGTTGAACCATAATATCCACGGGCCGGGTAGCACGTGGAAAAATCTTACACCGCTATCTCGAAAAGGGAATAAAGAACATCTTGCTCGAGTAGAAAGCGATGTAAAAAAAGCGGTCGATAACGAAGAGATAGTTTCCTACAGTGTTATCCCCAAATACGACAAATCCTATGCGCAAAAGGATAAAGCGAAGAAGTTCAAGGGGTCTGCAAACAAAGTTGAACAAGTAATCGGTGAGGTTATGGAAGCTGAGCAGTATGTTCCCTCCGTGTTGCTCTGTTCTGCCGAAAAAATTGATAAAACGACTGGTAAAAAAGTTACAATCGTTCCCGAGAAGCCTGTGGGCAATAAAGTGGATATTCAGGGGAAATATAAAGTAAAGGTATAGATCCGGTGGTAGGGGCGACCGGCCGGTCTCGCCCCTACGGCCCCCGCATGGCCCGCGCATCGATACCATGCTTTTTCATCAAACGCCCGAAGCTGCGACGGTCCTTGCCCGAGGCCTTGGCCGCATGGGAGATATTGCCGCTGGTTTTGCGAAGGGTACGCAGGATATAGGCGCGCTCAAAATCAGCGTTCACTTTCGCCTTGGCCTGGGAGAGCGGGGCATCCATGGGGTGGGTCGTTTTTCCGTTGCCGCGCTCTTTCAAAGGACCGACGATGGCCGAGGCGGGGAGGTCGACTTTGGGGCCGCTGGACATGAGAACGGCCGAGTGGATGAAATTGCGCAGTTCCCGAATGTTGCCGGGCCAATCGTATGTGTCAATGAGATCGTACACATCGTCCTCCAGGGGGCGAAGGGGGCGGTCGTAGGTTCCGGCGCACTCCTTGAGAAAGTGCTCGGCCAACAGCCGCTTGTCGTCCCCTCTCTCCCTCAATGGCGGAAGGGTGAAGGAGATCACCGCCAGGCGGTAGAGCAGGTCCCAGCGGAACCGGCCGGCCTCGGCTTCCATGCGCAAGTCCGCGTTGACCGCAGACACGATACGGGTGTTCACCTGTTTCAGGCGGGCCTGCCCCACGGGACGAAAGGAGAGGTCTTCCAAAAAACGGAGCAGCACCACTTGCCCCTTGGGCGTCAGGGCCTCGATTTCGTCCAGAAAAAGGGTGCCGCCGTCGGCCTCGGCGATGAGACCGGTACGCGAGTGCTTGGCATCGGTAAACGCCCCTTCCGCATGGCCGAACAATTCGCTTTCGAGCAGGTTGTCCGGGATGGCGCCGCAGTTGACCGGGATGAAGGGTTTTTCACGCCTGGCGCTCGAATAGTGGACGGCCCGCGCCGTCAACTCCTTGCCCGTGCCGGTCTCCCCGCAAATCAGCACAGGCGCATCCGTATCCGCCACCTGTTCCAGGATCACGAGGATTCTTAAAAATCCGGAAGATTGCCCGAGCAGTTTGAGCCGTATAAAATCCCGTATAACGGACGCGTCGCCGGGAACGTCCTTTCGCGATGAATCGGTCATGTGGGCGCACTCCATAACCGCAATCCGAAGAAGGGGTCATTAAACAATCCTGATTCGCCGTTTCCAGTGAATATTCCGGTTTTACGTACCGGACTTCCTGTTTTCACACCTGGGGGGACCAACCCTATTGATTTCATAAGTAATATTGTCACGACGAACAAATTCCATGATGGTGCCGTCTGGTGGTGAAAAGTCGCCGCCGGCCAGGACCAGGCTTTCGTTATTCAACAGGGTCACATTCGGGCCGTCTGCCTCCCTGTGGGTTTGCATGAAATGAACAGTGAACTGGTGGCCGTTGTGAGTAACAATATATTTTATCTTTTGTGGTGTGTTAAACTGGGTGCGGAACTGTTGGTTTCCAACACAATCCATCCGTTTGAATTGCTCACCGGTTAAGTCCGCTTCATAAATGTCCTTGATGGTGGAAGCGAGGATATTGACCCCCTTGTCATGATCGTTGGCAGACACACGAAGCAGATCAACGGCTTGATCTGTAATGGAAAGATCATTTTCCTTCGAGTTATCCTCAAAACGATTATCCGTAAAACGCAATGCTCGGACAACACCTCCCGTAAGACTCACCGGGTAGGTCCCGCCAGTGTTACATCCACCGACGAAAGCATTATGGTGAACATCCAGCAGCCATCGATGCGGGCTCAAGCCATCCTTTGTTGACGTTGAATCTCTAAATCGAAAATGGGATCTCCTTGGATTTAAGAACGTATTGCCTCGGATCACGGCTTGATTTTTTGTTGTTATAACCCGTTCTGTTGTGATT
>JABDRH010000329.1 GCA_013041835.1 Desulfatitalea sp.
GGGAGGACGAGATGGCGAAGGCAAAATTTGAGAGAAAGAAGCCGCATGTCAACGTGGGAACGATCGGTCACATCGACCACGGCAAGACGACGTTGACGGCAGCGATCACAAAGCACAACGGGCTCAAGGGCATGGCCGAGTTTATCCCGTTCGACCAGATCGACAAGGCGCCGGAGGAAAAAGAGCGTGGGATTACGATCGCCACGGCGCACGTGGAGTATGAGACGGTCAACCGCCATTACGCGCATGTGGATTGCCCTGGCCACGCGGACTATATCAAGAACATGATCACCGGGGCGGCGCAGATGGACGGTGCGATATTGGTGGTGGCGGCCGACGATGGTCCGATGCCTCAGACGCGCGAGCACATTTTATTGGCGCGTCAGGTCGGCGTGCCGCGCATCGTGGTGTTTTTGAATAAGTGCGACATGGTGGACGACGAAGAGCTGATCGAGCTGGTGGAGTTGGAGCTTCGGGAGCTGTTGACCAAGTATGAGTTTGCGGGCGACGACACGCCGATCATCCAGGGCAGCGCACTCAAGGCGCTGGAGAGCGATGATCCGGACAGCGATGAGGCCAAGTGCATTTTTGCGCTGATGGATGCCATCGACACGTTTATCCCGGAGCCCAAGCGCGATGTGGACAAGCCGTTTTTGATGCCCATCGAGGACGTATTCAGCATTTCGGGTCGTGGTACGGTGGTCACGGGCCGAGTGGACCGTGGCATCATCCATGTGGGCGACAACGTGGAGATCGTGGGCATTCGCCCGACGCTCAAGACGGTGTGCACGGGCGTGGAAATGTTCCGCAAGTTGCTCGATGAGGGGCAGGCGGGTGACAACATTGGTGTATTGTTGCGTGGTACCAAGCGTGATGAAGTGGAGCGCGGACAGGTAGTGGCGGTGCCGGGCACGATCACACCGCACACCAAGTTCAAGGCTGAAGCGTATATTTTGAGCAAAGAAGAGGGCGGTCGTCACACGCCGTTTTTCAATGGTTACCGGCCGCAGTTTTATTTTCGCACCACGGACGTGACCGGAGTGTTGAACCTGCCCGAGGGAGTGGAGATGGTGATGCCGGGCGACAATGTGGCCATCACGGCCGAGCTGATCACCCCGATCGCCATGGAAAAAGAGCTGCGCTTTGCCATTCGTGAAGGTGGACGTACGGTCGGCGCTGGTGTGGTGAGCGAAATTATCGAGTAAAGATCCAAGGAGTCGACTGGTGAGAGTAATCATAACGCTCGCATGCGGTGATTGTAAGCGCCGCAATTATACGACGACCAAAAACAAGCGGACTACGCCGGACAAGTTGGAGTTCAGCAAATACTGCCCATTCTGCCGAAAACATACGCCGCACAAGGAAACCAAGTAGGCACTGACAATTGGCAGTGTGCTGCGGTTAGCAAGGATTGGATGATGCAGGCCAATAGTGATGACGGGTAGCGCGCGCATCGGAGGCCAAGTCCGGATGCCGGGTTCGAGTCCCTCCTGGCCTGCCAACGCCTACGGCAATATGCAGCGTAAATGCAAAGGCGTGGAACCGGCAACGGTGGCCCTGCAGTTAAAAACCCCTTAGCCCTGTATCGATCTAGGAGCGGAATGGGACGTATACAAAAAAAAAAGGACCCTGATAAAAGAAAGCTTCAACGTCTTGAAAGGGCCAATGCCGTAGAAGGCGGAAGCGAGAGCGAAAACGGCGATAGAGTCAAGCCGGCATCGGTGATCCGCAAGGCGCCGATACCTGTCAAATCGAAAATACCTGGTGCTGAAATTGGTTTCGTTCAGAAAAGTATACAGTTCTTGCGTGAAGTAAAAATTGAGTTAAAAAAGGTGACGTGGCCTTCTCGCAAACAGACAATGGGCTCCACTTTGGTGGTGATCATTCTGGTAATGATCATTTCATTTTTTTTGGGGGTGGTCGATTTCGGCTTATCCAGTTTGATTCAGACCGTGCTGCCCTGATACAGGAAAGGTAATCCGTGTCATTAAAATGGTACATCGTCCATGTATATTCGGGCTTTGAGAACAAGGTCAAGGCGACCCTGGAGGAACGTATCGCAAGTTCTCCAAATCCGAGAAAATTCGGTGAGGTGTTAGTGCCCACGGAAGAAGTGGTGGAGCTGGTCAAAGGCAAACGCCGTACCTCGGCCCGAAAATTTTATCCCGGCTACCTGTTGGTGCGCATGGAGTTAGACGATGAAACTTGGCACATTGTCAATGATACGGCCAAGGTGACTGGTTTCTTGGGCGGGCGGGACAAGCCGACGCCCATGACCGATGAAGAGGCGGAGCGGATTATCAACCGTATGGAGGCCGGAAAGCTCAAGCCGCAACCCAAATACTTTTTCGAAGAGGGGGATGAGGTGCGGGTGATTGATGGGCCATTCACAAATTTCAATGGCACCGTTGAAGAGGTGAACCACGAAAAGGGCAAAATCAAGGTGCTGGTGAGTATTTTTGGTCGCTCCACACCGGTTGAGTTGGAATTTGTACAGGTCACCAAGCTTTAATCGGATCGGATCGTAACGATTAGGAGATAATATAAAACCATGGCGAAAAAGGTATTGGCGCAAATCAAACTGCAAGTCGAGGCGGGTAAGGCAACGCCTTCACCTCCCATCGGTCCCGCGTTGGGCCAGCACGGCGTGAACATCATGGACTTTTGCAAGGCATTCAATGCGCGTACAGCCAATGATGCGGGAATGATTATACCCGTCGTGATAACCGTTTTTCAAGATCGGTCGTTTTCCTTCATTACCAAGACACCGCCTGCGGCGGTATTGTTGAAGAAAGCCGCCAAAGTCGCCAAAGGTGCCGGTGATCCAAAAAGGGACCGGGTGGGCAAGGTGACCCGGGCACAGGTTGAAGAGATTGCCAAGTTGAAAATGGCCGATCTGAACACCAACGACCTGGATGCGGCCTGCAACATCATCAGCGGCACGGCACGCAGCATGGGAATAGAGGTCAATTAGGGATATGATTGCCGCGAAGGGGTTGATGCGTCGCCCGGCAGTAGAAAAAGATGCCATACGTTAAGGAGTGGAAATCAGACAATGCCGAAACGGGGTAAGAAATATTTAGAAGCCAAAAACAAGGTCGATACGCAAAAGCGCTTCGAGGTTACCGAAGCGGTGGAATCTACCCTAAAATCATCCTATGCCAAGTTTGATGAAACCGTGGATGTGGCCGTACGGCTCGGGGTCGATCCTCGGCATGCCGATCAAATGGTCCGTGGCACCGTTGTCCTGCCCCATGGGCTTGGTAAAGAGATCAAGGTGTTGGTCTTTGCCAAAGGCGAAAAAGAGGCGGAGGCTAAGGAGGCTGGTGCCGATTTCATCGGTAACGACGAATTGATCGAGAAAATTCAAGGGGGTTGGTTTGGGTTCGATAAAACGGTTGCCACTCCGGATATGATGGGCGCTGTGGGCAAGATCGGCCGGATGCTCGGACCGCGCGGCCTGATGCCCAACGCCAAGACCGGTACGGTAACTTTCGACATCAGCAAAGCTGTCAAAGAGCTCAAGGCCGGCAAGATCGATTTCAGAGTGGAAAAGGCTGGTATCGTTCACGCCCCCATGGGCAAAGTCTCTTTCGGAGTTGAGAAAATCGTTCAGAATATTTCTGCTTTTCTGGAAACCATTATGCGCCTCAAGCCTGCATCCAGCAAAGGGACCTATCTGAAGGGGATCGCCATTTCCACAACTATGGGGCCTGGTGTAAAAATTGATGCCGCGTTGATCAAAGGCTTGGCAAAGTAAGTCATATCCATGGCGTTTTTTATAGTTCCTGCTGCCCGGATAATGAAAAACAGGCAGTTTTAGTTATGTGCCAAAAACAATAAATACGCTGTCAAAGACCGTAGGTTCACACTGAATGACACGGTGTGCTTAATCGGCCTAATCCGGCCTACCGAGACAGTCTGACGAGGGGAAATGGCGTATCGCTCCATGGGATCACATCATTGGTTGCCGCAAGCCCGACAGACCTATCTCGCCAATGCCTTCCGGTTTTTGCAGTCATGGAAGGAGGTGTTAGGTTAGATTGGATATCGAAAAAAAGAAACAATTCGTTGAGCAGTTGCATGAACGCATGGAGCGTTGCAAAGTGGTGATCCTGACCGATTACAAGGGGCTGGATGTAGCCACCGTGACCGAATTGCGTGACAAGCTGCGCGAGGCCAACCTGGAGTACCAGGTTATTAAGAATACCATGCTGCGGCGGGCCTCCGAAGGCACCGGCGTCGAGTCCATCAAGTCGTATTTCAAGGGGCCCAGCGCCATTGTCATTAGCTATGATGATCCTGTTGCCCCGGCAAAAATCATTACCAACTTCGCTAAAGATCATGAGAAGCTGGAGATCAAAGTGGGCGTAATGGACGGCCAGGTGCTGGACACTTC
>JABDRH010000330.1 GCA_013041835.1 Desulfatitalea sp.
CGGCTGCCGGTGTTCATGGCCGGGCCGGTGAAATCAAGGGTGTCCTGGGCAGTGGGGACAAGCAGATGCAGCCCGTCGCTGGTGAGGTTGCGCCACACGGCGCGGCTGACGGCCTTGAAATCGCGCACGGCTACTTCGGGGTCCACCACCATCATGACTTTGGTCAAGGAGAGCTGGCCTTCGCCGAGCATGCCCAGGGCGAATTTGAGCGCTTCCCTGGGGTAGCGGCTGCGCGCGGCCACCACGGCCAAGGGATGAAAGCCCGTCTCCGGATAGGCCCACAAATCGGCGATCGCCGGCTTGACCATGCGCAGCAAAGGCATGGTTAACTCCTGGAGCGCCTCGCCAATGAAGTAATCCTCCTGCTTTGGCTTGCCCACCACGGTGGCCGGATAGATGGCATCCCGGCGCGCCAACATGCGCCGCACCCTAAAAACCGGATAATCGGCGGCGGCCGAATAGTGTCCGAAGTGATCGCCGAAGGGCCCCTCCAAACGCGCATCACCGGGCC
This sequence comes from Desulfatitalea sp., assembly GCA_013041835.1. GTDB lineage: Bacteria > Desulfobacterota > Desulfobacteria > Desulfobacterales > Desulfosarcinaceae > Desulfatitalea. The sequence continues at coordinate 512 of JABDRH010000330.1, forward strand.
GCACCTCCCCCTCCAGAACGAATTCGGCACCGGCCGGAATCCGGTGGCCGGTCACGGCCCGGCGAATGACCGCCAGGGGACGCCCCATGAGATAGGCGGCCAGCAAACGTTCGTCGATCCCCTCGGGCAGCGGCGCAACGGCGGAAAGGATCAAAGCCGGCGGGCCGCCCAGAATCACGCTGACCGGCAGGGGCCGCCCTGCCCTGGCCGCGGCGTGGAAATGAAAGCCGCCCCCCTTTTCGATCTGCCAGTGCATGCCGGTGGCCGCCGCGTCGAAACGCTGGAGGCGGTAGATGCCCAAATTCCCCACACCGGTGACCGGATCGGTGGTGTGCACCAGGGGCAACGTAAAAAACGGGCCACCATCATCAGGCCAGCAAGTAAGCACCGGCAGCCGGTTCAGGTCCGGCGGCTCGAAGCAACGGTCGAGGATGGGCCCCTGTTTCACCTGGCGCATCCGCACCGGCAAAAGCCGCCGCAGATCATCCCGGGATCTCCAGATGCCCGATAGCGACGGCGGCATGAGTCGCCGGGCCACCCGCGCCACGCGTTCGCCCATCAACCGCGGCGGGCCGCCAAAGGCCAGGGCCGCCCGCTCGGGGGTGCCGAACAAGTTGCTCACCAGCCGAAAAGGAGATCCCTTGACCCGCTCGAAGAGCAAGGCCGGACCGCCGGCGGCGATCACGCGGTGCTGGATAATATTGATCTCCTGATCGGGGTCCACCTCCACGGCGATCCGCGCCAGTTGACCGCGCCGCTCCAAATCGGCCATAAATGTCCGCAAATCAGCGTCCATCAGCGCACATCCTCCCACGTGGCGCCGGGGCCATGCCCCAAAAGGGCCAGAACACGATCCACGAAAGCGGTCATGAGATCATGCAGGCTGATTTGGGAGGCAGTTTTGCCCTTGAACATGAAAAAAGGAGGCGAAAGCGGCATGATGATCGCCCCCGCGCGAGCAGCCCGGGCGGCATTGTCCAGATCGATGGCGGTCAGCGGCGCCTCCCGCAGCCCAAGGATCAGGGGGCGGCGCTCCTTTAAATGGCAGTGGGCGGCACGGGTGATCAGGTTGTCGGCCATCCCGTTGGCGATTTGGGCCAGCGTATTAATGGAGCAAGGCAGCACCACCATGCCGGCCGTGGGCACCGAACCGGAGGCCGGCGCCGCGGTAAGATCCTCGACATCGCACACCTGGCCGGCGCCGCGCTTGAACGACTCGAAGTCGCCGCATTCGCGGACGCATACCTCCCTGGCCCAGCGACTGGCGATAAGAATCGTGGGCCAAGGTGATTTTTCAAGCAGGAGCCGGGCCGCATAGGCGCCGGATGCACCCGTCATGGCCACGACAAGTCGTTTTTTCAGAATTTCCACCATTGCTCCTCCGGATCGTCATCTGTGGTTGATAACAGATTCGGCGTTTCGGATAAAGCGCGGACTTCGGGCTTTGAGGCGATTGGCGGAAAAGAATATACCCCCCATGTCCGGATCTGCGCCCTTGCCTGCAACAGCGCAGATGGGCAAAAGCTCAAGAAAAATGGTGCCATCTTTACCCCAATGCTGCATATAAAGGGTCTGAAAGAAAACTGCGAATGGGTAACATCAATCGGGTTACAACCACTTTGCATACACCGGGTCCACGACCACCCAAACGCCATTTGTTCTTTTTTCAATCAGGCCCAATTGATTCAGCTTTTTGGCCGCAGCCTGAATGCCGCCCACCGATTTTAGCCTGTGTCGGCTCATGTAGTCTCCAATCAACAGCGATTTTGAAGGGTCCCTGGCAATAGCCCTCGAAAGAGCAATCTGGTGTGTGGTCAGCCCTTGCAGGATGGCTTCATAAACCGGCGTTTCAACCCTGATCTTTTTTCCTGCATTTTTTATGGTGTGATTTTGATCGCATCTTTTGCGTATAATGTGGAACAGGTTTTCGTGCCCAACGTGGCGGCGGATCAGACCGGTCATTGGACGTTGCGCGTCATCGGGTTCGACATCGCCGATGGGAGTCAGGACTATTCTGTGGTGGGGTTTCCCTATCCCGAGCTGGCCGAGTTGGTCGTCTCCTGCGAAGATCGCGTGGGGCTCGATGCCTTGGATACGGATATCGATTTTACCTGGACGACGACCGACATCGGCACCATCGACAGCGGCGGGCCGGGTGACACCTTCGATTATCAGGTGCTGCTCTCCGCGGATGTTTAGGAATCACAATTTAATAAGTTGCCCTTTATCCATCACGGCTTCGGGCTACCTTGGCCCGATCTTCGGTCTCAAAATCCTCAAAATAGCTCGCTATTCCTGCGGTTTTGAGCCCT
>JABDRH010000334.1 GCA_013041835.1 Desulfatitalea sp.
GGGGCGTCAGGGCATGGGATTCGGTGATGTGAAACTTCTTGGGATGATCGGCGCCTTTATCGGCTGGCAGGGCGTTCTCTTCACCATTATGGCGTCATCGTTCATCGGAACCCTGGTGGGCCTGGCCGAAATGATCCGGACGCGTCAGGGCATGCGGTTGAAGATTCCCTTTGGCCCTTTCCTGGCCATAGGCGCTGTCCTTTACCTGTTCTTTGGCCCGGCGGTCATCGACTGGTATATGGGTGGCATGATCGGATAAGGCGATTGACGGAAATTGCCTAAAGTAACGTCCCAGAGCCGCCGGTATCAGACAATGGAATTGAGATTCACATGCGCATCGCGGTACTATCGGATATCCACGGCAATTTCGAGGCATTTCAAGCCATACTGGCGGATATGGACCGGCTGCAGCCGGACGATGTCGCCTGTCTGGGTGATTGTATCGGCTACGGACCGGAACCTGAAGCGGTTATGCAAACCATCATGGAACGTGGTATCGACACCATCCTGGGCAATCACGAGATGGCCGCCTTGGACAGCGTGCACTTAAACTGGTTCAATCCCATGGCCAAACGGTCATTGGAGATCACTTTGACCATGCTTAGCGAAGCCTCGCTGTCCTTTATCCAAACACTGCCATTTTTCCGCGTGGCGCACGGCCATCGCTTCGTGCACGGCTATCCGCCGGACTCGGCGCAAACCTACCTGTTCCAAAAAACCACTTTTATGTTACGCCAAAGCTTCCAAGTGCTGGAAGAACGGCTGTGCTTCATCGGCCACACCCACGACCTTGAAATCGTTTCCTTTGATGGCCGCCAGGCAAGCCGCGCGCCCCTTCACCAAGGCAGGCTTTCACTGGCAGCCGATACCCGCTACATGATCAATGTCGGCAGCGTTGGACAACCACGCGACGGCACAACCCATGCGAAATATATCATCTGGGATGATAATACGGATGTGCTTGAGGTACGTTTTGTGCCCTATGACATCACCGCTACAGTAACGAAAATCCGTGCGGCTGGTATGCCCGAAGCGCATGCCAAGCGGCTGCTGTGATGAAGCGCATTGGAAGGTATACCATCTGCGGCCTGCTCGGCCGAGGCGGCATGGGAAAGGTGTATAAGGTCAGTTTGCCCACCATCCATAAGGTCGGCGCCCTGAAACTGCTCGATCCGGATCCAATGCTGCAAAAAATGATGGGGTTGTCGACCCTGCGCGACCGTTTTGTGAATGAAGCGTGCATCCTGGCCGGTTTGAGCCATCCCAATATTGTGGCCATTCATGATTTTGACGAGGCCCTTGGCAAGCCGTTTTACGTCATGAACTACTATCCCGGCAACCTGGGGGCCATGATGGGCGAATCCTACCGTGTGGAAGCGCGTTCACGCAAATTTTCCGTTGAAAAGGCGCTGCATTACACGCGTCAGACATTAGAGGGGTTGGCTTGTCTGCATCATGCCGGCATTATCCACCGAGATGTAAAGCCCTTCAATCTGCTGGTCACGGCCGGCGATGGTGTCAAACTCTGCGACTTCGGTCTATCCAAGCTCAGGGGGGAGTCTTTTGCAGGACCGGCCAATCTCAATGTGGGCTCCCCCTACTATGCCGCTCCGGAGCAGGAGACAAATCCCGATGCAGTGGCGGCCGGAACCGATCTTTATCCTGTGGGCGTGATGCTCTACCGCATGCTCACCGGCACCTTGCCCAATTTAGGGGGCCGCAAGGGTAAGTATGTTGCCGTGGATCGTTTCAACCCAGACCTGGACAGCACCTGGGACACCTTGGTTTTGCAAGCTATCGCACCTGATCCACACAAACGGTTTGCCGACGCCGAAACCATGCGGCGCGCCGTCGACCAATTGGCCCATCACTTTCAGCAACGCAAAGAGAATCAATGCGCTCTGTCCTCGGCGCCGAATCCATCACCCGAAAAAGCCCCATCCTCGACAGCCGTACGTACGCATCCCATGAAAATCCGGCCCGGAAAAGCGCGCCTGCTGTTTGACCTGGACGCGCTATGGCGTCCGACCGCTTATACGGCGAACCGGTTTAGGCCGCCATTGCGGCAGACGATTGCCGATAACGCCACAGGGCTGACATGGCAACAAGCAGGCAGCCGCTATCCCGTCACGTGGCACCAGGCAAAGATGCAGGTTGCCCAACTCAACGACATGGCTTTCGGCGGGCGGACCCGATGGCGCCTTCCAACTATCAGTGAGCTGGCTACCTTACTGCGCCCCCACCCGCAAGGCGAGGCGCTGTGCATTGAACTCCTGTTCGATGAACGCCAGCGGTGGCTCTGGAGCGCAGACCGGCGCTCATTCACAGCCGCCTATTATGTGGATGTGCAATTGGGATTCGTGGGGTGGCAGGACTTTGATGCACCCTACTATGTCCGGGCCGTTTGTACGGACAACCCCACCGCCACGGGCAGGGTATCAGGCCATTAATTTTTCGACGATTTTCACGTAGGCCCGGGTTACGGGCGAGTCGGGGTATCGCTCCTGAACGGCAATTCCTTCATCGCCGCACTCGACCATCTGAGGATCAAAGGGCACCGCCCCAAGAAAATTGACGGCCATGGCTGCTGCAGTTCGCTCACCACCGCCGCTGCCGAAAAGATCCAGCACCGAATTGCAGTGGGGGCAGGCAAAACCGCTCATGTTTTCAATGAGCCCCAATATCTCCATCTTGACCGTCTTGCAAAAGTTGATGGACTTGCGCACATCGGCCAGAGAGACTTCCTGAGGTGTCGTGACAATAATGGCCCGGGCATCCTTGATGGACTGGGCCACGGTCAACGGTTCATCCCCGGTGCCCGGCGGAGCATCCACGATTAGCAGGTCCAGGTCCCCCCAGGCGGTCTGCCCGATGAATTGTTGTATCATGGAGTGTTTAACCGGTCCGCGCCAGATGATGGCATTGTCTTTGTCTTCGATGAGCGACTCAACTGAAACCGCACTTAAACGATCGTTGTAGCGAAAAGGCAACAGTTTGTTTTCAGCGGTAACGTCCAACACGCCATTATATCCCAACATATGCGGGATATCGGGGCCATGCAGATCCACATCCATCAGCCCCACCCTGGCTCCGGCGCGCGATGCGGCAATGGCAAGATTGACGGCCGTGCTCGTCTTGCCGACACCGCCTTTGCCGCTCATGACGATGAACTTCTTATTGATGTGGTCAAGGGTCTCTTTAACCGCCGCTTCCAAGGCTGCCCGCGGATCGCTTTGTTTTTGGGCCGAGGTCATGCTGTCGTGAATCTGTACCATTTCTGAATCTCCTCATTGCAAACCATGGAGCCTACGGATTTCGTAATGGTTTGTCAACGACTACCGACCATCCTGCACGATCAATTTCTGCCCCACATGCAATATGGCGCCCTTTTCCATGCGGTTCATGCGCAACAACGTTTCCACATCGATGTTGTAACGCTTGCTGATACTGTAGGAGGTGTCGCCTTTAACCACGGTATGGTATTTCATATTGCCGGTCGCAGGCAATTGGGAGGGCGCCTCCGCCGGCTCGGTATCGCCCGCCGCTGCCTCGGGCAGGTTCTTGTCTGCAGTCGTATTGAGCTGCTTTTGAAGCGTCTCTAAGCTCAGGGTGAGATGATCCATGCGCAAAGACATGGAAGCTTCGCCGCGGTCAAAGCGGTCCTTGAACTTCTCGAAAGACTTGGCCTGTTCCCAGATGCGTGTCACCTTTTCATCAATGGCCTCGAATTTATCCAACCGTTCCTCCAATAGCCTCACTCGATCTTCCAACATGGCGAGCTGCTCCCGGCTCACCGTATTGCCTTTACTTTCAGTCAACAAGATGAACAAGGCCACCGCGATAACGATAATCGCGAGGCACAGCAGAATCAACACGCCGGGCTTCTCTTTTAATCTGCCGAGCTTGGTGGGCTCGCTGTGCTTCGACCAGGGTGAATACTGCTCTTCGTCAAAATACTCTTCCTTGTTCTTGTCCGCCTGATCATCCATTTCGCCGGAATCCTTCCATTTCATGTATTCACCTCCAGGTCGCCTGGAATCAGACTAAATGTCCGGACCAACATCATAATCAAATGCTTATAGACCATCTTGAAGGCCTTCATCAAGCACAATCGTTGCCACAGGTCCAAGTCAGTCAAGGCTTGCCCCCCCCCAGCGATCCGGGCAGGTACGGCGCCGCTGACGAACGGTACAGGTTTCATCTTCCTTCTCATAGGCCGGTCAAGGCATGTCACCGTACCGAATAAGCGTACCGAATAAGAAGTACTACCAACGGCCGGCGATTACCGTTTCGGTACGGGCAGCGGTTTAGGCCCCCAATGTTGCCGTGTTTATTTTTGCGCGAGCCCTAAGGATTGATTTTTACCCTTGCTTGGCATATGTCACCCTCAATGTTGCTTAAAAAATGGCAGGAGGGCCAGATGTCGCAGCACACCCATCAATTTGTGGAAACCTATCAGGGGTTGGTCGGTTTTGGCATGGATCGGAAAACGGATGAAGACACAGTGATCTGTTATTTGCAAAAATTCTCAGATGATACGCTCATGTCGGTATTACGCGATCGATTGGCGGATGACGATTTGGCGGCGCTTTTCGGTCTGCTCTCCGACCTGCTGCGCAGACACCTGAACGAAGACGAGTATCATAAGCTGTTTCTGAAAGAGGATCACCCCCATTGAACCGGATGTAAAATCCTCGCTTTCACACGGCCACTGAAACGCTGGTCAGCGTCTCGGCCTTTTCAATCAATGATAGTATGGGAAACGGCTTGGCCAGGACATCGTCGAACCCGCTGTTTTGCAATAGCCATGGGGTGCCGGAAAGACCGATGACGGGCTTGTGCGGCGTATTGCGCCGGATATGGCGAACGACGCTGTGACCGTCAAGATCCGGCATGTTCACATCGGTTATAACAAGGTCGTAATCCTTTTGATCGAACATGGCCATGCCCGTCTTGGCATTGTCCGCGGTTTCAACACAGTGATTCCTGCGCTCCAAAGCCTGTTTGATCAAGTCCCGAATCATTTGTTCATCATCAATCACCAGTACTCGACGCACCTTGGACCTCCATATGTGGTTAGTTTCGCAAGATCAGGCGCAATATATTGTGCCAACATATTCTGTCAAGCACAATATACAGGCGTCTATATAAAAATCCGTATAGGGAGAAAGCAGCCCGTAAAGGCGGCTTTAGGTCAAGACTTGCGCTTAAGTTACACAATAATAAATTCGGGTGTCAAAGCCTATGAGGGAGAATTCCGTGCAATGGCGAAAGCCGCTTCGGCCGATCAACCAACCGACTGTTATTGTTTAAATTATTGTGCATGCTGACGAAAAAGCAGCACCGTTCCTGTTTTTTTTCATGCCGGCCATATCCATTAAATTCCAACATGATAGACGGGTTATGAACAATTTGTGAACAATCCTGAGATCCGTTGTTTCTTTGAGTATCTTCACTTTTTGGGAAAATGATATTAAACTTTATATTTTCCGAAATCTTCGGGGGATAGATTTTCCAAGTATTCAGCCCATTTTTTTCCTTCTTCACTCTGATCAAGCACCTCGACATCTCCTTCACCCCGTTTTGATTTCTCGATCACTTTTTCATCCACATAGATAGGGGCCTTGTACCGCAGCGCGATGGCGATGGCGTCACTAGGTCGGGCATCCAGGGCAAAAGATTGGGATGCATTGTCAAAATGGATCAGCGCAAAGAAGGTGTTGTCGCGCAGATCGCACACTTCTACCCGGGTGACCTGGATTTTGAGAAAATCGCTGAAATTCTTAAAAAGGTCATGGGTCATGGGTCGCTCGAATTTAATCTCCTGTAATACTGATGCAATGGAGGTGGCCTCCAATAGACCGATCCAGATGGGGATGGCCTGCTCGACACCTTCGGTCTTTAAAATGATGATTGGTGTATTTGACGCGGGATCCATGGTCAATCCCGCCACATTGGCTTTATGCAGCATAGATAGTTTCTCCTTTCCCAGACGCTCCGTCGGGGTGTGATACGATCCGTCCCCAAAGGCTGTGCGGCATGGCTCTTTCTATCATGATGGGCAGGGTGCGGCCTGTCAATATCTGATTGGGATAGGCTGAATGGTGATCCGCTTTAAAGTGCACGATCTTATTGGTGGCGGTTCTTCCAGACCACTGGGTGCCGCCAGGGGTTTGGCTCCCAGGGTCATGCGCGTGCATGCCCGGTTCGATGCCGGACGCATCGCCGAGGTGCTTGCTCGGGCCGTCGACCAGTACGTGTTCAACGCGGCCCTCCAGGGTCTTGTTCTTTTGGGTGGTAATCACTTCCTGGCAGGCGAGCACCTTCTGCAGCCGTGATTTTTTGACTGTCTCTTCGATTTTTCCTTTAAACCGCGCCGCCGGCGCATTGGGGCGATCCGAGTAACTGAAGACGAAAAGGCCATCATAGGCTACCCGGTGGATCAGATCCAGTGTGGCTCCAAAGTCCGCCTCGGTTTCACCCGGAAACCCAACGATGATATCCGACGTCAAAGCGATATCCGGACGAACCTGTCTCAGCCGATCCACCTTTTCCAGGTACTGCGCGTTCGTGTATCCCCGATTCATGCGCTTTAATACGGCATCGGCGCCCGATTGCACCGGCAGATGAATATGCGGGCAAAGCTTCTCCAGCCGCGCGAAGGCCTTCATCAAATCCGTGGAAAGATCCTTGGGATGGGACGTGGTGAATCGAATGCGCTGCAGGCCTTCGATTTCATTCACCCTGGCCAATAGTTGGTGGAAGGTGCCCACCCCTTCTTTTTGGCCGTAGCTGTTGACGTTTTGTCCCAACAGCGTGACTTCGCGAATGCCTTGCGCGACCCGGTGCCGTATTTCATCGAGAATCTCATCGGGCGGTCGACTCGATTCACGACCGCGGACGTGGGGAACGACACAATAGGTACAGTAATTATCGCAACCGCGCATGATGGTGACAAAGGCGCCGGCTTCCGAAACTCCGGCCGGTCCGAGAATGAAATCGTCCGGCGAAACGGCCGGCGCCAACGCCACGTCCACGACACGGCAGCGTGTGGCCGCAATGCGTTGGATGATTTGCGGCAACCGGCCAATGGCGTGGGTACCAAAAACCACATCCACATACGGCATGCGCGATAGTATTTTTCGGCCCTCTTGCTGCGCCACGCAGCCGCCGATGCCGATAATCAATTCAGGATTTTGTTTTTTCAGCGACGCCAGTCGGCCGAGAAAACTGAACGCCTTTTGTTCGGCTTTATCACGAATGGCACAGGTGTTCACAATGATCAGGTCCGCCTCGGACAACGTGTCGGTGGGCGCATAACCGACCCGCGCCAACCGATGCAGGATTTGCCCGGTGTCGTAAACGTTCATTTGGCAGCCCATGGTATTGATGAAAACGCGACGATTTTGCATGCGATCAATAAGTATCCGTATGTTGCTGTGGGTAGTCATCATGAGGTTCGATCATGAAATGTCGCCCCAAATCCGCCATGACGTTGCGGGCGATCTGTTCACAACCGGGCGCCACAGCCAAGACGATCCGGCCTGCGGCGGCATCCAGGGTGCTGACCACGGCGATGCCTTCATACGCCTCGAAGACAAAACGCACCATGCTGATTTGCCGTCGATCAATCCGATAATGCATGCGGGTGGTTCTCATTGACTTCAGGCTTTCTTTCACCGGGTGTTCAACATGCTGTTTTCGCATTCGGATGCAGTAGCGGCGAATGTGCCGGCCCTTCCCCCTTTTTAACCTTGTCTAGCACATAGTTATAGGATATGGCCCGGACATGCAAATGCAATGGAAAATATTGTCGCCCGATCCGAACCAAGTTCAGGAAATTCAAAACTGCCTGCAATGCCACCCCATTACAGCCAAGGTATTGGCCAACCGGAAATTGGGTGCGACCGATCAGATCCACACCTATCTGAATCCAAAACTCGGCGCCCTTCCGGATCCGGCATCCCTGGCCGGCATGCAAACGGCCGTTGCGCGAATCGTTCGCGCCATACAAGGTAAAGAGAAGATATTGATCTTCGGCGACTATGATGCCGACGGTATCACCGCAACAGCGGTTTTGAACCATTTTTTAAGGGTGGCCGGTGCCCGAACGACTTGCCACTTGCCCCACCGCGTCGAGGAGGGATACGGACTGCGGCCCATGCACATCACCCATCTGGCCGTGCGGCAAGGCATCGGCTTGATCATCACCGTGGACAATGGGTCCGGCAGCCATGACGCCATTCACGCCGCTGCCAAGTTCGGCATTGACGTCATCGTGACCGACCATCACAACATTGTGCACCAGCTTCCCGGGGCCCATGCGGTTCTCAATCCCAAAAGGGCTGCCCAGCCCTCAGACCTGACAGATCTGGCCGGTGTGGGCGTGGCCTTCTACCTGACCATCGCCTTGCGCACCACCCTGCGCGAGATGGGCTGGTGGCGCCAGAATCCGGAACCTAATCTAAAGGCTTATTGTGATTTTGTGGCCATCGGCACCGTGGCCGACATGGTATCCCTCAAAGGCATCAACCGCGTGCTGGTGTTATCGGGACTGGATCAAATCAACCGCCACCCCAGACCCGGCATCACCGCGTTGTTGCGAGCCGCGGGCATGGACCGAAACGCCGTCACGGCCGAAGATATCGCCTACCGCCTGAGCCCACGCATCAATGCCGCCGGGCGCATGGCCCATGCCAAGGTCGCCCTGGACCTGCTCTGCGCGCAGTCCATAGCGGCCGCCGAACCATTGGCCCACGACTTGAACGTACTCAACCAGCGACGGCAGCAGTTGGAGGCCGAGCTCTTTCATCATATCGTAGCGTTCCTCGATGCCAGGGCCGATACCTCCAATCGAAAATCATTGCTGGTGGCCGGAGCGAATTGGCATGAAGGGGTTCTGGGCATCGTCGCCACCAAGCTGGTGGAACGTTACCGGAAACCGGTGCTCGTTCTATCCGGCAAAGACTGTATGGCCAAGGGGTCAGGACGCAGCGTGCCCCATATCGATCTTTACGACACGTTGAACCGCTGCGCCCACCTGCTGGAAACTTTCGGCGGCCATTCGTCGGCCGCCGGCTTGAGCCTCCGCCTGGAAAACATCGATCCGTTGCGGCACGCTTTTGAGGCTGCCGTCCAGCAAGCCCAGTGCGAAACCGAAGCGGCCTCCGAACTGCTGATCGACAGTGAATTGAATTTGGACCAGATCGATGCCCGACTGATAGACGATCTGGAACGGCTATCGCCTTTCGGCACAGACAATCCGGCGCCGATCTTCATGGCGCGCAATGTACGCGTGACATCGGCAGCCATGGTGGGCCATCGCCACCGCAAAATGACTTTGTGCCAGCCCCATCAGCAGGCGCGGCCTATCGACGCGATGCTGTTCAACCTTTCACCAGACACACCCCGTCCCGATGCTTTCGATCGAATCGCCTTTCGCCTGAAATGGCATCACTACCGAAGCAGCAAACAGATCCAGATGGTCGTCGAGGCGTTTTAAGAAAGTTTTAAGGTCTCAGGAAAATTAAGATTTTAGCTTGAAAACCATTTCGCTTCCCATTATGATGCGTTTTTGCTTAGCCGAAAGGCTGGGCACGAAATTACAAGGCGATGTCTTGTTTGATCAATAGATGCAAGGATAAGGGCGGTATTCCAATGGGGAAAGTTTTTCGGCCGAGCAATCGAGAATCAAGTATCCTTTCAAAAATAGAGAATTCCAAAGAACATGCCCGCCGTCGTTCCATCACGGCCGCAAGGGACCAGATCGATCAGCTCGGCAATACCATTGCCATGAAGCTGGTGGAAAATGAATTGGTGGAAACCACCAACAAGAACACCTTGGAAGAGCAGATCGTTAAATGCATCGATAACCTCTGCCGGGCCGATGATTTCGACATCGACTACATGGTGGCCCCGTATCGACAGCTCGTGAAGCAGCCACACATCGTCAGTCTATACGTCACCGCCTACTTGCTGGAAAAGCTGATCAACCACAAGTCCGTCGTGGACATCTTCGGATCGGATGCCGATATATACGGATGCATCCATCAACAGGTCACCAAAATCATATCGTGAGTGGTGAGACCATCTTTCATCGCCAGACTGGTCAACAGCCCTTATGGCGATCCCGGCGCCCTGGTTTCCTTTGCCTTTCGCAAACACGCCATACTGTTTGATCTGGGCGACCTGAGCACCCTGGCGCCCGCCGAACTGCTCAAAATCGGTCAAGCCTTCGTCACCCACACGCACGTGGACCATTTCATCGGCTTCGACCACCTGCTGCGCGTCTTGCTCGGCAGGGACAAACGCCTGGAGCTTTACGGACCACCGGGTTTTCTCTCCAACCTCAAGGGTAAACTGGCCGCCTACACCTGGAATCTGGTGCAAAACTATACCGCCGCTCTAGTTATCGAAGCATCAGAAATCGACGACTGCCGGCAAACGCGTCAAATCTTCGACTGCCGCACCGGATTTGCGCCCTCCGTGCCCCAAAAAGACGATATCGAAGACCACATCATCCACCGGGAACCGACTTACGACGTTCGCGCCGTTGCCCTGGACCATCGAACGCCGTGCCTGGCGTTCAGCCTGCAGGAACGGTTTCACGTCAACATCTTGAAAACAGGTTTGGATCAGATGGGCTTGCCGGTCGGCCCATGGCTGGCGCGGTTCAAGGAGTTGCTCTACCGGCAAGCCGATCCGGCCACGGAAGTGCTCGTACCGGGTGTACGGCCGGGAGAAAAAAAACGGCATTTCACGTTAGACGCCCTGCGCCACCGCATTGCCCGGACCACCCGGGGTCAGAAAATCGCCTACGTGGCCGATGCCGTTTACAGCGCCGACAACGCGGAGCGAATCATTACGTTGGCCCGCCAGGCCGATCACCTGTTCATCGAGGCCGCCTTTTTACATAACGAGCAGGATGTGGCCCGGGCCAAGTATCACCTCACGGCCCACCAGGCGGGACAACTGGCCCGCCGGGCCGACGTCGCGCAAATGACCCTCTTTCATTTCTCTCCACGCCATGCCGGCCAGGCGCACCTGCTGGAAGCAGAGGCCCGCCGGGCATTTCAATATCCCCTATGATGTAAAAAAAAATGGAAAGATATAAAGCATACCCTCTCAATTTGAGAGTAAATACTTCAGCTTTTTTATCATATTGATAGTTCACCCCCCATGTTGCATAAAAAAAGACCAAAAGTAAGCTGTAAAACAGACTAATGTCGCTGGCATGAAAGCTGCTTTATTTCAATAATCTTGAAAACAAAAACAGAGGAGCGAAATGTCAGTATTTCATCTTGAAAAACGATTTGGGACTGTGGCTGTCGAAAAGAAATACATCACGCCTTCCCAATTGCTCGAGGCAATGGCGATCCAGATAAACGAGGATCTTTTGGGAACGGAACATCGCCTTCTGGGTCAAATCCTGCTTGAAAGGGGCCATATCACTCCGATTCAGATCAGGGAAGTGCTAACGCATATGGGTTTGCCAACAATGGGCATGTGGGAACGCCCTTCACTTTTTCAATTTGATCGGCACACCAGCGCCACAGGCGGTTGAAGTTGATAATAGGTCATAAAAGTGAAATGCGATCTTATTCCGGCTTGCCAAGCACGCCCATGGCTGCCGGGGCTTCGTAGGTCTGAAGCACACGGTAATTCGCATCTCGCTGCACGGGTGTGAAACCCGTCCGGCGGATGATGGTTTTGACATCTTCCACAGTGGTGCTTCGGGCGTGGCCGGCCAGACGGTGGACATGTTCTTCGATGAGGATGCCGCCGAAATCGTTTGCGCCCGCCAGCAAACCCAACTGGCCGGCGGCAATGTTCTCACTGAACCAGGAAGACTGGATATGTTCGAAGTTGTCCAGCACGAGCCGGGCTAGGGCGATGATGCGTACGTATTTGGCCGGATGAACCGGTCCATTGATTTCACGGCCCAGGGGGGTTTCGCCAGGCTTGAAGGACCAGGGGATAAAGCTGGTAAAGCCGCCCGTGCGGTCCTGCAGGTCGCGCAACAACAACAGGTGATCCACGATCTCGGCGTCGGTCTCCACATGGCCGAACATCATCGTGGCGGTGGTACGGAAACCGATCCGGTGGGCTGCTTCGCACACGGCCAACCACTGATGGGTATCGGCTTTGCCGGGGGCGATGCGTTGTCGCACGCGTTCGCTGAGAATTTCCGCCCCGCCGCCCGGAATGGTGCGAACGCCTTCGTCATAAACCGCTTGGAGAATGGCCCCTGGATCGGTCTGCTCTTGTCGCGCCACGAACTGATACTCGGCCGGGCTGAAGGGGTGAATATGAATTCCGGGCGCTGCGGCGCGAATGGCGCGGATATAAGCCAACCAGTGCTTGAGACGAATGGCCGGGTTGTGCCCGCCCTGGAGCAAAACGGTGGTGGCGCCCTGGTCGGCGGCGCGTCGCACCCGCTCGGCCACCTGCGCCGGGGTCAGGGTGTAGGCATCCGACGCGTCAGCGCTGCGGCAAAAGGCGCAGAACCGGCAGCGGGTTTCGCATACGTTGGTGTAATTGGGATTGGTGTCGCACACAAATGTGACCGTTGGCCGGGGATGCCGCTGAGTGCGCACCGTGTGGGCCGCGGCCATCAGCTCACCCAGGGGCGCCTGAACGAACAGGTCCAAAGCGCCCTGGCGGTCGAGGCGCTCTAAAACAGGTGTAGGGCTGTTGGTGCTTGCCATTTTTATCCTCATCCCTTGAACCAGCAAGTGCGCGCCGGACGCGAATGCTCCTGCCACTCTGATAGGAATCGGTCCTGGCCGGCCTGATCCTGGTTATCAAGGCAGCGTCGAATACCCTTTAAATAGCGCAAGACATAGTCGTCCGGCAGACGCAGACGGCCGGCGACGCGCGCCACAGATTGGGTAATCAATAGGGCTTCACGTTCGGCGAAACGCGCCAGCCATGCTTCGACGCTCTGGATCACCGCACGAGGCGCATCCAGGCGCACCACCCAGCGGGCGAAGACAAAGGGCAGTTGCCAGTGTTGCTGCCACAGGGCGGCCAAATCGGTCATGTGAATGTAATGCTTTACCTTTTCGCCGCGCTCGAAAATATGGTGCCAGCCCAGGGCGGCGTCGCCGATGACCAACTCCCCGTCAGCCAAGGCGCCGGGGACCGCCAGTTCGGGCAACCGGTCGAATCCGAGCCGGTAGCCCATAAGCAGGTAGAGCAGTCGCACGCTCGAGGCCGATGCAGCCGTAAGATAGACGGTGTGGGAGGCCGCCATCCGTTCAAAAGGGCAACGGGAAAAAAAAAGCACACTCATCACTTCGCCACGGGCGCCGATGCCGAAATTGCCCACCGGCACGACATCCTGCGCCAGCCTCGCAAGGCCGCCCACCGGAACGGCGGCCGCCCACACGGTTTTGGCTTTCAGCGCATCGATGCTGTTGCGAGGCGTCATATGGACGAAATGACAGCCTTCTGGCGGCCCGAGGGTTTCATAGGGGGCCATGTTGGCATAGGGAATCATGGCGATGGGATAACGGCTCATGACCGGTCGCTCTCCGCAGCGGCATTCATTGTGGCGCGATGCTGGCCATCCCTTTCCTGCGGTTTAAATCCAGCCATGCGGATGGTCTCGGCCATGCGCTCACGGGCCAGGCCCTTGGGCGTGACGGCGCCGGCCAGATGGGCGATCCGCTCCTCGGAGATGGTGCCGTCCATATCGTCTGCGCCCCAGCTCAAACCGGCGGCGGCGGTCTCCACGCCGCTCATGGGCCAGTACGATTTGATATGGGCGATATTATCCAGCGCCAACCGCGCAATGGCGGTCACGGCCAGCGTCTCCAAGGCAGTGGGACCGTGGGTGATGAATTTGCCTTCGCCCGGTTGAAAGGCCAAGGGGATAAAACAAATGAAACCACCCGATTCATCCTGGGCCCGGCGCAAGGTCAACAGGTGTTCGACGCGTTCGGTCCAGGTATCGCCAAAGCCGAAAAGCATGGTGGCGTTGGTGGGCAGCCCTACCTCATGCGCCATTTGATGAATACGCACCCACTCCTGCGGGCCGATCTTGTTCTTCCAATGCTGCCGCCAAAGACGTTCGGAAAAGATCTCGGCCCCGCCGCCGGGCAGGGCATCCACACCGGCGGTCTTGAGCGCTTCGAGTATCCATGCCTCACTTTGACCGCTGGTTTTTGCGAAATAGGCAATCTCCACGGCGGTAAAGGCCTTGATGTGCAAACCCGGATAACGGTGACGCAACTGTTGCACCAGGGCCAAATTGCGCGGGTAGGGCCAAACTTGGTTCAACCCGCCCACGATGTGAACCTCGGTGGGCTGCAGCCGATCCACTTGCGCCAGAATATCAGCTTCACTCATCACATAGGCGTGGGGATCGTTTCTGGAAGCGGCGTAGTTGCAAAATGTGCAGCGCGCGCCGCAGATATTGGCCGGATTGATCTGCAGATTGAAAACAAACGTAGCCTTGCCGCCGTAACGCAGCCGCCGATTGGCAAGGGCCGCCCGTCCCAGGCGGTGAAGCCGGTCTGGCGTGATGTGCGCGGCCAGGGCAAAAGCTTCGTCGCGTGTAAGACGCTCTGCCCTGGCGCCCTTTTCCAGGGCCCGTTCAAAATCTTTTTCTGAGCTAAGCAAATGCACTGTTCACACGTTCCGTTCACGCTATTGATCATCTGCCAAATCCTCGCGGTAGCAGCCAGCCAAGAAGCCTTTTTTTCTACATCACTATAAGCAGCTCTGTCAAACGCGAATGGGGGGGGGTACCAGCAATGCTTCCGGGTGTGTTGAGGAAACATTTGTCCGCCGCACACGCGGTGATATCTATCCCAAAGTGACTACGACAATCCGGGCAACCTTTATTGGCATCCAGGCGGTATCCATATCCGTTTCCATCGAATCGACATAGGCCATCCATTGCCAGATTCCTTTTTCACGTCCCCTTGACAAGTCTAAACGCCAGCCGCTATACCATCCCGGATCGGTGCTTTATGGTAATTATCCATCACTCCAGGAACTCTATATTTCAATATCGGGATCATGATAACGAAAAAGTGGCTTTCGATTACCGCAATGGGCTGGTGTTGTTTCTTGCTTTTCACAATGGATGGCCATCCAGAGTCCCATAAAGACGACAGTTCGGGAACTCAGGTTTACACCCTGGGTGAAATCGTAGTGACCCGAAAGAAGGAGGGGGTGGAATCCATCGGAACGGTTCATCGCGTGACCCAGGAAGATATCAGCATTTCTGGCGCCCGTAACCTTAATGAGGCCGTCAACCTGCTGCCCGGAATCAATGTGATGGTCGGCGGGGATGCCGTTCCCAAGATCGATATCCGGGGATTCCGGCCGCGACACAACATTCTTTTACTGAACGGTATTCCGATCAACTCGACTTACGATCAGCAGTTCAATCCGTCTATAATCCCTGTGGAAAACATTGCCGAAATCAAACTGACGTCCGGGCCAAGTTCAGTGCTTTACGGCCAAGGTGGGCTGGGCGGTGTGATCAACATTATCACCAAGCGCGGCGGTGAAGGCATCAGCGGCATGGTTGGTGCGCAGGTCGGCGCGGGTCTCTCACATCTGGTGAAAGGCAGCGTATCCGGCCGAAAAGGCCGGATGGATTATTTCACCAGCGCCAGCTACAGCTCCCGCGATGCCTATCCGCTATCCGCTGTCTTTGAGCCCGCCGCCCTGGAGGACGGCGCAAAACGGAACAACAGCGACAAGGAAGCCGGCAGCCTGTTTGCCAATTTGGGGTATGATCCATCGAGCGTCCTGCGTCTCGGCCTCACGTTCTCCTATCTGTTTGGTGAATACGGCATTCCGCCGAACGTCCATGATCCTGAAACAGACATCTTTGCCGCCAAGCCAAAATACAGGCGCATCGAACCTTACCAGGGCTATTCCATACAAGGGGCTTTCGAACTTTTCCCGGAGGCCTCTCCCTTGAGCCTTCGCGGTTGGCTCTATTTTAACCAGATGGGCGAAAACAGTAACCGCTATTCGGATGATCAGTACGACGATTTCATCCGCGATCGGTCCCTTGTCACCTATCGGCTGAAAAATGAAACCCGTGTGCTGGGGATCACCTTGCAGCCCCAGTATGCCATCGGTGATACGGGAATTCTCACCATGGGGTTAACGGCACAGCGGGATATGTGGAAGAGTCAAGGTACGGCATGGAATATCTGGTCTTCCACCTGGCCGCCAGGCTATACGCC
>JABDRH010000336.1 GCA_013041835.1 Desulfatitalea sp.
CTCGACGGCTCACCCCATTTGGCGGTTTCGGCCAACGTTCAGGGCGAGGATGAGACGCTCTCTTTGCTCAAGTGTTTGGGCGTTCTTGCGGCGGCCGGCAAGGCGGTGGATTTGAATTCCTTGTATGGATATGAGGCCGCTGCCTTTTTTTCGCAACGGCCGGCCGGCGAAGGCGCCATCCGGGTACCGGTGGGTGGCAAGCCCCTGGTGCTGCCGCCCCTGCCGTTGAAGGCGCGGGAAACCAAGACGCCGCTCGAGTCTCAGGAACTGTTCCCAACCGGTCGCCGGCCGGCGCAATCCAGCCCACCTGAGGTTCCAGCGACAGCAAATGGTTTCGATGAGGCCGATCCGTCCCAAGCGTGGCCCCTGTCCGCCATGCTCGAAGAATTGAACGCCAACGCGGCGTCGATGGCCCGGACCCATGAGAACTTTTTATCGCTATCCCAGGATCTGACCCGCGGGTTCAGCGAAACGTTTGCCCTGCAGGCTCGGCTTTTGGCGGCCGGCAGCCGTGGCGTGGCGCCTGCCGATTTGGCGGAACCCGTGACGATAGTGGCGGCTGGGCAAGCCGGCGCTGCGCCACCGGCCTTTACGCGCGAACACTGCATGGCGTTCGCCATTGGATCGGTAGGCCGGGTGTTGGGGCCTCGGTTTGATGTCATCGACACCTACCCGGCCCGTGTGCGTCTGCCCGACGAACCGTTGATGCTGGTGGACCGTATCCTGACCGTGGAGGGAGAAAAGTGCAGCCTGGGATCGGGGCGGGTGATTACCGAGCACGACGTGCTTGCCGGTGCCTGGTACCTGGACGGCGGCCGGGCGCCGGTATGCATCGCGGTGGAGGCGGGCCAGGCCGATCTGTTCCTGTGCAGCTACCTGGGCATCGACCACCAGGTCAAGGGACAGCGCACGTACCGCCTGCTGGATGCCCGCGTTTCATTCCATCGCGGCCTGCCGCGACCCGGTGAGACCATCCGCTACGATATCCACATCGACAAATTCGTGCGCCAGGGGGCCACCTACCTTTTTTTCTTTCATTTCGACGGCTACATCGGCGACCGGCACCTTATCACCATGACCGATGGTTGCGCCGGCTTTTTCACAGAAGACGAGGTCCGCCACTCAGGCGGTATTATCCTCACCGACGAGGATCGAAAAACCGAGGCCGCCCTGGACGGCGTGGCATACACCCCCTTGCTTCGCCTGGCCGACGCCGTATTCGGCGACCAACAGATCGATGCCCTGCGCCACGGCGATGCCGAAGCCTGCTTTGGGCCTGACTTTGCCGGTGTCCGGTTGCCTCCCGCCCTGTGCCTGCCGGACGGCCGCATGCGACTCATCCACCGCATCGTTACGGCTGAACCCCGCGGCGGTCGATGGGGGTTGGGCTACGTCAAGGCCGAGGCGGACATCCATCCCGATGACTGGTTTCTCACCTGCCACTTCGTGGACGACCCGGTGATGCCCGGCACCCTCATGTACCAATGCTGCGCTCACGCCCTGCGGGTGTTGCTCCTGCGCCTGGGCTGGGTGACGGACCGGACGCAAGTGGGCTTCGAGCCCATGGTCGGCGTGCCGTGCCGTCTCAAGTGCCGTGGGCCGGTCACCCCCAACACGCGCAAGGTGCATTATGTCGTGGAAATCAAGGCCATCGGGTACACGCCTGAACCGTGCGTTATTGCTGATGCCCATATGTATGCCGACGGCAACTACATCGTGTTTTTCAAAGATATGTCCATGCGCATGAGCGGCACGACGCAAGCAGAAATTCAGAACTTCTGGCGGTCGCGGACCCAGGCGCCGGATGCTTCCGGCACAGAACCGTCACCCTCCCGACCGCTGTTCACCCGGAAGCAAATCCTGGCCTTTGCCGTGGGCAATCCCTCCGAAGCGTTCGGCGAGCCCTACCGCCCCTTTGATCGGGAGCGTCGTATCGCCCGTCTACCGGCGCCACCATACGCTTTCATGGACCGGATCACCCACATTGAACCGCCGCCCTGGGTACTTCAGGCGGACGGCTGGATCGAAGCCCAATACGATGTACCGACAGATGCCTGGTATTTTACCGCCGACCGCAGCGGCGGCATACCTTTTTGCGTATTGCTCGAGATCGCCCTGCAGCCGTGCGGTTGGCTGGCGGCCTATGCCGGGTCCGCCTTGAAAAGTGAAAAATATCTGAAGTTCCGAAACCTTGGCGGCCGGGCCGTGGCGCATGCCGGCGTCGGCCCGAAACTCGGTACATTGACCATGCGCACCCGCATGACCAAGGTGTCCGAAGCGGCGGACATGATCATCGAACACTTTGACTTTGCCGTCTTGGCCGGCCGACAGGAGATCTATACGGGCACCACCTATTTCGGTTTTTTCACCGAGCAGGCCCTGGCCAGCCAGGTGGGGCTTAGGGAAGCGGTTTGGGTGCCGGATGCTGTTGAACAGCAGTTCAGAATCGATTTACGCTTTGCCAACGAAGCGCCCCTGCATCCCGATGATGCGGCCGGCGGTGTTTCCACAGCGCCAACCGGAATGCGGATGCCAGCCACGGCGCTGCTGATGCTCGACGGGATCGAAATTTACGATCCGGCCGGCGGTCCCAAGGGTCTGGGCTACTTTCGCGGCGTCAAGCGGGTCGATCCTTCGGAGTGGTTTTTCAAGGCCCATTTTTACCAGGACCCGGTCTGTCCCGGTTCATTGGGGATTGAATCGTTCCTGCAGTTGATTAAATATGCGGCCATGGCCCGCTGGCCGGAATTGAAAGACAGCCATCACTTCGAAATGGCGTGCGGCCGCGAACATGGCTGGGAGTATCGCGGGCAGGTGATTCCGTCCAACCGGCAGGTCAATGTAGACGCGGTCATCACACGAATTGAAGATGGCCCGGAACCGGTGATTCTCGCTGACGGATGGCTCTACGTGGATGGTTTATGTATCTACAAGATGAAGGATTTCGGGTTCCGCCTGAAGTCTATTGTTTAGTCTTTTTCAATTTATCAGGATAGTTAAATGGCAACAGCTCATGCATTACAAGAGAGTTAAAATCGCCGCTTTCGGCTATGAACTGGCACCCAACGTGGTCACTTCCGAGGATTTGGAGCGTCGTCTGGCGCCGGTCTATGAACGACTGCGCATCCAGCCGGGACAGTTGGAGGCGCTCACCGGTATCGCCGAGCGGCGGTTTTGGGATCGGGACTTCCAGCTTTCCCGAGGGGCCGTTCTGGCCGGACGCAAAGCCCTGGCCGCATCAGGCATCGATCCGAACGATATCGGCATGCTGATCTATGGTGGCGTGTGCCGGGAGAATCTGGAACCGGCCACCGCCTGTGTCGTATCCCATGGTTTGGATTTGCCGGCAGACACTCAGGTCTACGATGTCTCCAACGCCTGCCTGGGCGTGCTCAACGGCATGGTTCAGGTGGCCAATGCCATCGAATTGGGTCAGGTCCGGGCCGGTTTGGTGGTCTCTTGCGAAACCGCCCGGCCGATCGTGGAGGCCACGATCGAACGAATTCTGGCCGAAGGAAGCATGGCCACCTTCAAAGAGGCCCTGGCCACGCTCACCGGTGGGTCCGGCGCGGTGGCCGTTGTCCTTGCCGCCGATGATGCGGTACACCATGGGCATCGTTTATTGGGCGCCGTGGCGCGCAACGCCGCCCGGCACCACGGCCTGTGCACTTGGGGCAATGTGGACGATGCCGCCGCCAACCTGAACGAGATCATGCGCACCGACGCCGTGGGCGTACTCAAACACGGGGTTTCCCTGGGCATCGAAACGTTCCGGGCGTTTATGCGGACAATGGCCTGGCCCGACGGCAAGCCGGACAAGGTCATCTGCCACCAGGTGGGCGCGGCTCACCAGCGCACCATCCTGGAGGCGATCGGCATCGATACCGCCAGGGATTTTCCCACATTTCCCTATTTGGGAAACATCGGCTCGGTCTCCTTGCCCATTACCGCAGCCATCGCCCACGAACGTCAATTCCTGGCGCAGGGGGACCTGGTGGGTTTTTTAGGCATCGGCAGCGGCTTGAACTGCTTGTTCCTGGGCATTGCGTGGTAAAATGAAAAGTGCAATCCATGACGGCAACTTCGGCCATCTTTATCCGTTCCAATCGCACTTCCTAAAGATCCACGAATTGCGCTACCACTACCTGGATGAAGGTCGGGGCGAGCCTCTGGTGATGCTCCATGGCAATCCCACCTGGTCGTTCTATTTTCGCAGGCTGGTCTTTGCCTTTCGGGAACGGTACCGGGTCATCGTGCCCGATCACATGGGCTGCGGGCTTTCCGACAAGCCGGGGTTGGATGCCTACGATTTCAGGCTGCAAAGCCGCATCGGGGACCTGGACCGGCTCATGCGCCACCTCGACCCACAAGGTCCCATCACGCTGATCCTTCACGACTGGGGCGGCATGATTGGTCTGGGGTGGGCCTTGGAAAACCTGGAACGTGTCGGCCGGTTGGTGATCATGAACACCTCGGGCTTTTTCCCGCCCGGTGGAAAGCAGATTCCCTTCCGGCTGAAAATGATTCGCACGCCCAATCCGGTGATGTCGTGGGCCGTGCTGCGCCTCAACCTGTTTGCCCGCGGCGCGATTCACATGGCGACCCGCCGCCGAATGCCGGCCGATGTGCGGGCCGGACTGCTGGCGCCGTACAACTCGCCCCGCAACCGGCTCGCCACTTTGAAATTCGTGCAAGACATCCCTCTCTCCACGAACGATCCGGGCGGCAGTATCGTTCAGTCCGTATCCGAACAACTGGAACGCATCGGCAGCCGTCCGACGCTGTTGGTATGGGGGGCGCACGATTTCGTGTTTGGGCAGTCTTACTACGATGAATTCCGCCGCCGCCTGCCCGCGGCCGAGGCCCACTGGCTGCCCGAGGCGGGCCACTACCTGCTGGAGGACGCGCCGGAAAAGATTGTTGATCTGATTGGAACATTCTTGAACAAACCAGCCTTCCGATGATAGAGGCCATATCATGATGCCGAAGTTAGACGACGCTTCTCCCATCGAGACCGCAATCGACGACGAACAGATCGTCAACGTAGCCGTTCGCCTGCGCACCATGGCACGCATCCAGCCCTACCGCCGTGCGGTGGTCTATCCGGCCGGCCGGGACCATCACGGTCGCGTGGCTTACAGCCACCTGACTTTCCGCCAACTGGACCGCGAATCGGACTGCTTTGCCCACGGGCTGGTCTCCGCCGGCATCACCCGCGGCACGCGCACCATCCTCATGGTACGCCCCAGCCTTGAGCTTTTTGTCATCACTTACGCCATGCTCAAGGTAGGCGCCGTATTTGTCATGGTCGATCCGGGCATGGGGGTACGCCGAATGCTGGCTTGTTTGCGCCAAAGCCGGGCCAACGCCCTCGTGGGCATCCCTGCGGCCCATGCATTGCGCGTGCTGGCGCCGAACAAATATTTCCGCAACGTGAAAACCGCGGTGACCATCGGCCGACGCTGGTTCTGGAGCGGTTACACCCTGAATGACATCCGTGCCCTGCCATGGCGGTCTTACCCTATCGCCAAGACCAAAAAGCGGGACACGGCGGCCATTTTGTTTACCACCGGCAGCACCGGTGCGGCCAAAGGTGCCGTTTACACCCATGGCATCTTCGAGGCTCAGGTACGCCTGATCAGATCGCAGTTCGGCATCTCGCCCGACGAGATCGATCTGCCCACTTTTCCGCTCTTTGCCCTGTTCGACCCGGCGCTTGGCATGACCGCTGTCATACCGGATATGGACCCCACCCGGCCGGCCCATGTCAATCCGGAGCGTATCATCGAGGCAGTGGTCAACCAGGGAGTAACCAATATGTTCGCCTCCCCTGCCCTGCTCGACCGGGTGGGCCGTTACGGCAAGGCGAACGGCAGCAAGCTACCTTCCTTGAAACGCGTCATCTCGGCAGGCGCGCCGGCGGCACCGGCCAATATCGCTCGCTTTGCCGATATGTTGGGCGAGGATGCCGAAATCCACACCGGCTACGGCGCCACCGAGGCGATGCCGGTCTCCTCCCTTGGCAGCAAGGAAATCCTTTCGGAGACTGCGGTTCTCACCGAACAAGGCTACGGCATGTGTGTCGGCCGCCCCAATCCTCAGTTGTCCCTTCGCATCATCAAGATCAGCGATTTGGGCATCGACAACTGGTCCGAGGACCTGATGATGCCCACAGGTGAGATTGGCGAAATCATCGTGTGCGGCGAAATCGTCACCAGCGGCTATTTCGAACGGCCCATCGACGACTCTCTGTCAAAAATCAAGGACGGCCGGCGCATTTGGCACCGCATGGGAGACCTGGGTTGGATCGATAAAAAAGGCCGCCTCTGGTTCTGCGGCCGCAAGGGGCACCGTGTGATCACACCTGACAGGATGCTGTGCAC
>JABDRH010000356.1 GCA_013041835.1 Desulfatitalea sp.
CAAGGTGGGTGTAGATCTGGGTGGTCGAGATATCCCGGTGCCCCAGGGCGCGTTGGACAAGCAGCAGATCGTTGGTGGCGCTGTACAGGTGGGTGGCAAAAGTGTGCCGCAAGCCATGGGGCGTCAAATGTTTTTCGATGCCAGCCTGCTTCATCCAGTGGGCAAAGCGATTGGCGATCTGTCGTTGGCAAAGGCGGGTGCCGCGATTGGACAAAAGGAGCGCCTCGACATCGGGTGTGCCAAGACGTCGACGTTCAATCAGATAGCGGCGTAGCAACCTGCGCAGGTCTGTCTTTATGAACTTGACCTGCACCACGTTACCCTTGGCTCTAATCCTGAGATGCTTGGCGTCCAGGTCGATGTCGTCGATGTCCAGCGCAGATAGTTCACCCAGCCGGATGCCGGTGCCAAGCAGGACCTCGATTATCACCCTGTCACGCAGTGAGGTGAATCCCGCTTGGCTCTTGAGGGTCTTGAGCAGGCGTCTTTTTTCCGCTGCGGTCAAGAACTTGGGCGGCTGGCGTTTCAACCGATGCAGCCGGATCGTGCGCGCTGGGTTGTCCGTGGTGATGCCCTCCCTAACCGTCCAGGAAAAGAACGCCCGTGTCGCCGCCTTCATACGGTGCAATGAGGCAGGCGAGCGTGAGCCTCTATCGGTGGTCAAGACATCGGGTGAAGCAAACACCCAATCCAGTAGCGAGGAAGCGACCTGCCGGCAGGACAAGCCAGGAGCCTTGCGTTCGGCCACACGGGCGACAAGCGCAAGGTCCCGGCGGTATGCGTCTATGGTCGCAGGCGACTTGTTTTCGGCTGTCAGGCGGGCGCAGAAGCCCTCCAGGGCTGCCGCCATGCTCAGGTCAGTATTACTGCTATTGCTGCTGTTCATCGTTCTCTGCCTTGATTTTGCTGTGACCCATGGGGGTGCTTTTGGGAAGGGGCAGCGTTTCGATTCGGCCAGTCTCATTGGCCCAGACCATCATCATGCGAAAGACGCGGACCGTTTTGGCCACTGTGCGCTCGGCTCTTACGCTTCCGTCGGGGAGGTTGTGCAGGGCGGCCGATTTGAAAAACTTGCCCACGTGAAGCGGCTGGATGCCGGTGATCGGTTTGTCGTTGCCGAAGAAAGCGCCGGCTTGTTCCAGGTCCTTGGAATAGGTGTAAAGCGTTCTTTCCTTTTTGCCGGTCTCGCGCAGATGTTCGATGAAGTCCTTTGCGGTTTGTTCAAAGCTGTGTTCGGTCATGATTTTTCCTCCTGTGTGTTTGGTGGTGCATCAGTTCAAAAACGTATCGATCTCGTTGAGCAGTTCTTCTACGTGCCCGAGATCGCCCACATGGCCCCAGCTAACCACCGGCTCGGCATGCCTGGCGAGCTTGTCCTGGATTTTGGAGAGCAGTGCGGCGATGCGTTTTTGTTTTTCCCGATAGGCGGCAAGGGCTTTTTCCTGGTTGGTTTTCCTGTCCATGCGTTTGTCTTCCTTTCAGATCGAAGTGCTTTGCGGGATCGTCCCGCGTCATGTCCAATCATGCTTGGAAGACGATTAAAATCAAGTGGTTAATGATGCCTTGCGGTAATTGATGTCAACGGTAGAAGAAAGGAGTCGAACATGAAGAAAAAAGTATTGGAATGGTTGGCCGTGCTGACCCTGGCCTTTGCGGTAAGCGGGTGTGCCACCTCCCAGCCGCCCGAGGAGATCCGCTCGGCAGTATCGGTGATCAACCGATACACCGCCGAATACGTGACCGAAGCCAACAAGGCCCTTACCGAAAGTGGCCGGGCCGATGCGGGTCGTTTGGTCGGTATCGGCATGCGGCTGCAGATGGCGGCAAACGCCTTGGACCGCTGGGCCAACGGGAAAGAAACGGAGGCTGCCAAATGAAGACGATCCTGGAACAGAACAGCGAAATAGTGCGCCAGGCCGGAAAGGCGTTGGTCAAGATCGGCGCCGACCTGGCCGATGGGCAGATCGATGGCGCGCTGGACAAACTAGAAACCGCCAAGCAGCAGTACAAGGAATGGGAGGAACTGGATAAGGCCATCGCCGACATCGAGCAGGCCGGCCGCGGCAATAAAGCCAACCAAGCCGTTCAGCATGTGTTGACGCAACTGGTCGGAACCATCCTGGCCACCTCCATGCTGGGCAAATCGGACTGATGGTCGGGATAACCGCCCAAGAGCGCAAGCTGGCTGAAACCCTGCGCGATCCTGTCTTGTGGGGTCAGGCCTACCTGTTCAACCGGGACGGCTCCGGACGTATCTATTGGGATCACCAGGTGGATGACCTGCGATGTACGGACAGGAACATCATCCACCTGGATGGTCGCGATATCGGAAAGACCCAGTGTATCGCGGCGGACGCTCTGCATTTTGCCTTTACCACCCGCGGCGGACAAGGTCTTGTCGCTGCACCCCACCAGGGCCATCTGGACACCATCATCGAGGAGATCGAGTTCCAACTCGACACTAACCCAGACCTGATGAACAGCGTGGCTCTGACGAAGTACGGCAAACCCAAGATCCATCGCAAGCCATATTTCCGCCTGGAGTTCACCATCGGCTCGGTCCTTTACTTCCGGCCCGCCGGTGCATACGGCGACGCTTTCCGTTCCCTGCACGTGCAACGGATTTGGGTGGACGAAGGCGCCTGGCTCACCGAGCGGGCCTGGAAGGCCCTGCGCCAATGCCTTAAGTCCGGCGGCCGGCTGCGCATCTACTCCACCCCCAACGGCTTGCGGGACACCACCTATTACAGGCTTACGCTGTCCGAACAGTTCACGGTGTTCCGCTGGCCTTCCTGGCTCAATCCCAACTGGAACGCGGAACGCGAGAGCGAGCTCTTGGAGTTTTACGGAGGCCGGGACAGCGCCGGCTGGCAGCATGAAGTGGCAGGCGAGCACGGCAAGCCTTCCTACGGCGCCTTCAACGTCGAGCAGTTAAACTTGTGCCGCCAGGAAGTGATCGAGTACCAGAAGATCGTCATCACCGACAGCGAGCTGCGCGACTGCGAAACCGAGGATGCGGCCCACGATCGCTTGGAGATGCTGCTGAACCTGACGCCCCGGGCCGGCCTGTATTGGATCGGCGGCGACCTCGGATATACCAACGATCCCACCGAATTAGTGGTCTTCCAGGAGAAGGAGATCGGCGAGCGCAGCCTACTCAAGATGATCCTGCGCCTGCATCTGAAGCACGTCGCCTATCCGCACATCGCTCAGGTCATCGCCCTGCTGGAGCGCTACTTCACACCGGCAGGCATCGGTGTGGATAACGGCGGCAACGGTTTATCCGTGGTGCAGGAACTGCTCACTCTGGACAAGTACAAGGGATTGGATCTGGAAGGCCGTCTGAAAGGTTACGACTTCGGCGGCATGACCCGTTTGGCGGTTCGCGATGGCAAGGAGGTCAAGAAACGCACCAAGGAGTTGATGACCAGCCTGATCAACGGCGCCATCCAGCGCAAGCAGCTCATTTTCCCTGCCGAGGACCTGGAAATTGAGGATCAGTTCACCACCCACACCTACACCTTGCGCGATGGCAAGATCATCTACTCCAAGGGCAACGACCATGTTATCGACGCTGTGCGCTGCGCCATGTTGGTGCGTGAAGAAGGTAACCTCGATCCTATCGGTGAAGAGACGGTCTCTCTTAAGCCAGTGTTCACCGATCCAGTGTTCATCTAAGATTGGAAGAGGAATATCAATTGATAGAAATTCCTTTTGGCATTTTTCAGGTCTGCCATATCCGACGCTTCTCACTCGTCTCCGGTAGGTAACCCGCCATGAATAGATTCCGGCCAGCACGTGCAAGCTGTGCGGCCGCTGCGGCCTGACTTGCCAAAGGAGACCCCGTGGAAATCAACGCCCAACCAGAAGAAAAACAAACAAGCTTGGACGCTACCGGCTTTGTTATCGCGCCCATGGCGGCGGCTGCCGCATTGGATTCGACTGCGTTTAGCAAGGTCAACGCCTCTCAGGCGGTCCCGGCCACATGGGAAGAGCGTGCTCGCAAGGCCTGGGAATATTATGTCGAAGAGCCACTAGTGAAAAACTGTGTCAACTCCTGGCGCACCTTCGCCGTGGGTGATGAGATCAAGATCACCGGCGACGACGACAAACTAAAAGAGGAAGCCACCGAGGCGGCCTACCGGCTGAACCTGTCCCAGTTCGTCAAGGACATGATCCTGCAGCTCCTGGTCAAGGGCGACGCAGTGGGTTTCAAACGCTACGCCCAGTCAGGCCGGGATATCGATGAGCTTGTCTGTGTCAACCCGGTCTCGGTCAAGGTCAAGTACGCCCAGGGGGAGCTGACCGAAGCCCAGCAGTTTCCGGAAGAAACAGGCGCTGGAGAGCCTATCCCTCTGCCGGTGGACCAGGTGATCCATCTTAAGTGGGACGCGCCGGCTTTTTCGCCCAGGGGCAACTCCCTGGTGCTGCCGGCCTTCCAGTCCATCGCCCTTCTGCGGGACTACCGCCGGGCCGAGCAGGCCATTGCCAAACGCTGGGCCACGCCATTTCGCCTTCTCAAGGTAGGCGGCGCCTTCGGCCAGAAGATGGTGATGCCCGATCAGAAGATGCTCGAGCAAGTCCGCGACATGGTCAACAAGATGGATATGAAAAGCGGTCTGGTGGTGCCGTTTTACGTGACCGTGGAAACCCACGGCACCGACGGTCAGGTGCTCAAGGTCGAAGACAAGGTCAAGGAGGTCAAGGAAGACATCGTCGTGGCCCTGGGGCTTTCGCGCTCGCTGGTTACCGGCGACGGTCCCAATTTTGCCACCGCATCTGTCAGCCTGCAAAAAATGATGGTCATGATCCGCGAGATCAAGCAGGCCGCTCGCAGGCTGTTGGACTGGGTCTTCGACGACTGGATGGAACTGCATGGACACAACGACAAGACCCTGCAGTTCATCTTCAACGACCTGGATCCCTCCGATGCCGTGGATTTCAAGAAGCTGCTCATCGAGCTTTACGACCGTAAGCTGATCAGTCGTTCCAGCTTGCAGATTAAGATGGATCTGGACCCGGACATCGAGGCCGCCAACCGCGAAAACGAGCGCAAGGACATTGACCTGATGGATGAAAAGCAGGTCAAGCCTGTGGTGGACATGGTGGTCGCCGGAATACTGAGCGTGACCCATGCCCGCAAGATGCTGGGTATCGAGGAGAATGCGGAACGCGGAACGTCGAATGCGGAATCACTGTCAGACGCCCATTGGGAGGACGAAGGTCTTTCCGCTTCTGCCGGTGCACTGTGTGGTGAATGCGACCACCTTGACCGGGGGCGAAACCACTGTCATATCCATAAGGCTGAACGAACAGTCGACTCTCCAGCCTGTCGTTTCATCGACCGCAGCGAGTCCGCGTGATGCCATCCGATCTTGCCCAGCGTATCCGGGCGGCCGTCCTCAAGAGCCTAACCGCCCGAAACCGCTACACCGACCAAGTCACCGCCAAGCTTACCCGATCTTTGGACCAAGCCGAAAATGAGGTCGCCAAGGCCATCCTCAAATACCGCACCCTTGGTTCCTTACCCGACAATAAGCTGGCAGCCCTGAAGGGACTGGAAAAACTGCAGGCCGAACTGGGCGACATCATCAAACAACTCAAGAGCGACCAAACCCTGATATTCAGAAAAAGCACCAAGGCAGCTTTCACCCTCGGCATCAGCCAGGGAATCGAGGAACTGGCACAGACGGCCCTGCCGTTCTACGCCGATCTCACACCTACCGGCATCGACAAGCTTGCTACCAAGGTCTTTTCCACCGTGGACACCAACGCCCTGGACTTCATGGCGCAGTACAACTTGACACTGGCCGGCGACGTCCAGCGGGAACTTTC
>JABDRH010000370.1 GCA_013041835.1 Desulfatitalea sp.
CCAGCATCAACTCTCATCAGATCCATGACTGCATCAAGGCGGCCATCAAGACCTGGCAGTTCCCCAAGCCTACGGGTGCCGAGGTGGTGGTCAGTTATCCGTTCATATTTGATTTGGTGGCATTTTAAAGGAGTTATAATGATCAGAAGGGTATTCATTTACGCGATTGCAATAGGGATCTTTTTCGGCGGCCAATCGGCATGGTGTGCGGATAAAGGTCGTGTCGAAAATGAAGAGAAGGTGGCTGCCGTGCAAAACCGGATCTTTCATAAGAACCACGAACTGGCGGCGAGCGTCGGCTACATCGCCGATGATCCCTTTTTCATCATCTATCCTGTGAGTATTGGCTACACCTATAATTTATCCCAAGCGTGGGGTTGGGAAGTGGCTCGCCTGCAGTACTTCTTCAACCAGGAGCGCGGCCTGCTCAAAGAGTTGAAGCAGCCGCCATTTAACGTTCAACCGGAGCGCTTTCAGGAACCGATTTACATGGTGAATTCTCACGCCGTGTGGCGGCCGTTCTATGGCAAATCGGCCCTGTTGAACCGCTGGGTGGTGAATCACGAGACCTACCTGTTCGCCGGTCCCGGTTTGACGCGATATGAAACCAAATATAGTTTCGGGCAATCCACCACCGAGGACGCCATAAACATCAGCGGGGGCTTCGGTTTAAAATTCTTTGTCAATCGGAAGTTTTGCGTCAACCTGGAGTTCCGGGACATCTATAACCTCAGGAACGATGGCGGGGAAAATAATATTTACTTCGGCATCGGTCTTGGGTGGCGCTTCAATCTGACGCCAAGAAAAGTCCAGGAAGATCCAACCCTCAAGAAGCTTGATCGCATATTAAGTGAGCAGGAAAAATGATGCGTCTATTTATATTTACCGTACTGTTCGTGCCGGCTGCAGTTGTATTCGGCGCAGGCTCGGCAGAAGCCGCTACAAAGCCCGGTTCGCTCTACCCGAATCCGGCCAAGCCGGCCATGGCCGCCGGGCAGGCCGCCGGGCAAACGCCTGCTGCCGAGGAAAAGATGCCGCCCCGGGAGAGTGCGACCTCCTTTGCTCAGGGCTACACCTATTATGCCGACAAAGACTACAAGGACGCCGCTCAAGAGTTGCTGGCCTTTTTGAGTGAACATACGCCCGATGACCAGGACTATGAGTGGGCCGAATTTTTTTTCGGACTCAGCCTGCGTGAACTCGGCTTTTCTCACGCCGCGGTGGATACCCTCACCCATGTCGTGACCCGCAAGCCCAATCCCAAAATTGTCGGTTACACCCTGGAATTGCTGGAGACCATCAGCCGCACCCGTCCGTTTGATCGGGATTTGTTGATCCATCGCGGTGTCTGCGATCAGAGTTATGGCTTCGTGGACAGCGCGGCCACGGATTTCGTGCACTATTACCAGGGCGAGTACGACTGGGAGCACGGCCTGTTCGAGTGGGGCGACGAACACTTCAGCCAGATTCGTTCCGGCACGTACTACTACAACAAGTACCAGTTCAAAA
Organism: Desulfatitalea sp.; assembly: GCA_013041835.1. Taxonomy (GTDB): domain Bacteria; phylum Desulfobacterota; class Desulfobacteria; order Desulfobacterales; family Desulfosarcinaceae; genus Desulfatitalea. The sequence continues at coordinate 1,510 of JABDRH010000370.1, forward strand.
AAGCGCTGCGCAGTCTGTTTGAGGGCAAAACCGATGAGGCCATCGCGCTGCTAAAACAGATTATCGTTAACGCGCAAGACGGCACGGCGCTCAAGGATGATGCGCGTAAAACCCTGGCGCGTCTCTACTATGAAAAAGGCGGGTTCGACAAGGCTGACCTGCTCTATCAGCAGATCGAAATGAACATTGTCGAACAGGCATTGACGCTGATGGAAAGGGCATGGGCCCACTACCGCATGGGCAACGCCGAGCGCGCCATGGGCCTGCTCTATTCATTTGAGGCGCCCAGCTACGCAAACTCATTTACACCCGAGTTCTATATTCTCAAGTCGTTTATTTACAAGGATGTGTGCCACTACGGAAAAGCCATGAACACCCTGACCCTATTCAAGGAGCGATACGGCACCGCCCTGGAGAATATCTATGACCGGCAACCGCCACAGGAAAACAAGGCCATGTTGCTGGTAATTCTTAACAAACCCAGGGTCAAGCGCATGTGGCATTTTGTCAACCTGCTCGACAACGAACACACCCGCGTTGAGAAGGCGCTCAAAGATCCCGGGCTCATTGCCTACCTGGACAAGCTGTATGCGCTTAAAAAAGAAGAAGTGAAAGACCGTTTTCGCGTACTGATACGTGACGAGTATGAGAAGATGGCCGATCAGATGCTGCGCTTTGAGGAAGATGCACACCTGATGGAATACGAAATCGGCATCGACATGTATCAGCGCGTCTATGATTACCACTATTCCGAGAAGGCCGAGGAAGAGGAAAGGGCCGACGACGACTTGCCCAAGGTGGTGTATGAATTTCAGGGCGAATTCTGGAACGACGAACTGGACGATTACAAAGTAACGTTGCCCAATAAATGTCGCAACACAGAAGAATGGGATATCTTTTTTAAATGAAAAACGGCTTAAAATACTTTTTGCAGTCAGCGGCGGCCATGCTGCTTTTGGTCCTCTCAACGCAGAGCCTTCAGGCGTCTTTGCCCTATGTCTATGAAGAACGCAACGAGGCTGAAGAAAAAAAGCAGTACGCGATCCAGTTGGAAAAGGATCGGCAGAAGTGCGAGTTGGCCATCATCAACACCAAGACCCTGATTGGCCGGTCCAAAAACAGGCCCTACCTGCCCGAACTCTATCTGCGTCTGGCGGAACTGTATATCGAAAAGTCACGCATCGTCTTTTTCATGCGCAAAAGCGGGTATAAGGAAGGCGAAGAGGCGCGCACCTTGGATCAGTATGAAGCCAACATGCTCAAGCAGCGCGCCATCGAGATTTATCAACGGATTCTCGGCGATCATCCGGACTTTGGGCAAACCGACAAGGTCTACTTTTTCCTGGCCCATGAATATCGTGAGCTGGGAAAAATCGAAGAGATGATCAAACAGTACCAGACCCTGATCGAAAAATATCCCGACAGCGCCTATGCGCCTGAATCTTATCTGCTATTGGGCGACTACTACTTCAGCCAAAAGCAGGATGTGGACAAATCCAAGGCCTCTTACGAAGCGGTGCTCAAGTATCCACAGAGTCCGGCCGTGGCCGCCGCCCGCTACAAACTGGCCTGGTGCCAGATCAACCTAACGGATTTCAAAGGCGCCATCGCGCTGTTTGAAGAATCGGTCAACAGCCCCTTGTCCAAGAAGGCGCTCAACATCGACACCTACCGGCGCGTGGATGTCCGGCTGGAATCGATCATCGACATGGCCTTTTGCTATCCCGAGGTTTACAAGAAAAAATCGCCCGAGCACGCCATCGCCTATTTCCGGAAATACGCATGGTCCCGGCCGGTCTATGCTACCGTGTTGGACAAGCTGGCGTACCGTTTTTTCGTCAAGAAAAAGTGGAACCATTCGGCGGCCCTTTACCGGGAGCTTGCCGTGCTCCGACAGGACCCGGAGAAGCTGGCCGAGTACGCCAAGCAGATCTTTCAGTGCGTCCAGGCCGTGGGTAATTACGATCACGCCGAAAAGGACGTGGGCATCATCGTGCGCGCTTTGGAAAAACAGAAGTATTCCGTGCATGTGCCGGACGATGAAAAAAACAAGATGATCGCCGACTACGAGCTGTATGCCCGGGACATTATCACCCACCTGCACGCCGAGGCCAACAAGAGCCGGTCGATCGCAGATTTCACCATTGCCGCAGATGCCTACAAGATGTACCTGGACTTTTTCAAAGAAAGTCCGGCCCATGACGAAATGGCGGCCAACTACGCCGAAGCGCTATTTTCTTCAAATCAGCATATCCAAGCCGGCAAGCAATACGAGAAGGTTGCGCCGGAGGCCACCGTCAACAACAAGCAGCGCCAGGAGATGCTGTACAGCGCAGTGATATCCTACTATCAGGCGCTGAAAAACAAGGATAACTTAAACTACTACCAGGCGACGTATGCGCGCGAAGGCTTGCGTACCACCGGAAAGACGTTCTCGGCAGAGTACCCCAACTCCAAATTTACACCCGACGTCCTGTTCAACGTGGCCTGGGTCTCTTATGATGCGGGCGAGTTTGAAAACGCCGTGGCCGATTTTTCCAATTTCGTCTCAGCATACCCCAAACACAAAGCCGCCAAGGCGGCCGTGCACCTGGTCATGGACGCGTTCAACCTGATGGAAAACTACGAGGGCATGATCAACTATGGCAAATCGGTCCTGCGGGCCAACGTGGGAGATGCCAAGCTTCGTGCCGAGGTGGCCGGCATCGTGGCCAGCGCTGAGTCCAAGGTTGTTTCCAACATGACCATGGCGGCCTTGGATGACTGGGACAACGCCCGCCAGGAGTTGATGCAGGTGGTGGACAAAGGCGGCAAGAGCGCCATGGGGGAACAGGCGCTGCACGCGCTGGTGGTATCGAGCAAGGACAAGAACGACCTGGCCACCCTTTACGATGCCGGCCCCAAACTGATCCAGGCCTTTCCCGAATCCAAACATGCCAAGGAAACCCTGGGGTTGTTGGTGGAGACATCGGTCAAAATCGGCCAGTACCGGATGCTCTCCGGGTACCTGGAGCAGTACGCCAAACGCTATCCCAAAGGCGGCAACGCCTCCGCCTTCCGTTTGCAGGCGGCCCAGATTCAGGAGGGGTTGGGCCAGTATGCCGAGGCCAACCGCAACTACCGACACTTGCTGCTCTCCGGCGGACTCAAGGGGGGACAACTGGACAGCGTGGTTTTCTCCTATGCCGACAATGCCCAACAGATGGGCAACGTGGATGCGGCCATCGATGTGCTCAACCGCAATTTAAACCAACTATCGCCCGACGGGCGCCTGCGGGCCAAAGCCCTCATGGGCGTATTGAACCTGCAGATGGATCGGCGCGCCAAGGCCGCAAAGATCGGCCGTGATGTCAAAAAAGACTTTACTGCCAAGCGTGGCGAAAACGATCCCATCCTGCTCGATCATGTGGCCCAACTGGCCTATGGCAGGACTTACCATGCCAGCGGGCCGTACTTCGGCTTGAAGCTGACCCAAAAGATCGACAATGCAATGGTCGCCAAAAAGGCCAAAATGCTCGAAGATCTTGAAAGCGGCTACCAGAAGGTAATGGCGTATAAATCGCCGGCCTGGACCCTGAAGGCGTGTTTCCGGGCCAACGAGTTGAACCGAGAGTTCGCCGATTTTCTCATGAATGCGCCCGTGCCGGCCGAGCTCAACGCGCAGGAACGCCAGCAGTACCAGGAGCTGATTCACCAGAAAGCCCGGGCCTATATCGATAAGGCCGACAAGTACCTGCAGACTTGTGTTCAGATGGCCCACAAATGGGAGATCTGCGATCCCAAGCTCTCCGGCTATTTTCTGCCCGCCAACAACCCCCAGGGAAGCGACCAAGGTTTTTCCGGCCCCTTTGCCAAGAAGCAATGCGGGCAGGTAGTGGCCCGGTCTTTCGACGATCCGGCCATCAGCGGTGCCTATCAACGCCTGATGGCAGCCCCGGAGGATCTGACTGCGCACCTTTCCTTGGCCAAGGCCTACCTGGAGCGGTCCGACCATCGCCAGGCGGCCCTGATCGCCAAAAATGCCCTGTCCAAGGCGGACGGTTCCAGACGCGGCATCAAAGCCGAGCTGTTCACCATCATCGGGCTGTCCCACTTGTATGACGGAAACGACCCCCTGGCCAAGGAGGCCTTTAAAAAAGCCATGGCCGTGGATCGCACCTCCGAGGCCCGTACCCATCTGGCGGGGCTCTACCGCCACTACGGTCATGTGGAAAAGGCCGCTGAACTCACCGGCACCGCCCTGCCTGCGGCGTCGGGGCAAAAAGCGGTTCACACCGGAACAGGAGCGACTCGAAATGCATATGCCTTGCAATCTGAATAGATTTAGCCGGTTGATCGGCTGCTGGCTCTTTCTCAGCGCCGTCGTGATCGCCTGCAGCGCCGGCGGCGATGATGAAGCAACCCCTACCGGACATGCCGCGCTCACGGATGTTACCACCAATTACGGCACTGTCTACCGGCGGGAATTGACCGCCGAAGAGCTCAGCGGCCTGCTGGAACCCGTGGTACAGGCCAAAGTCGACTACAGCGGCAACCTGCATCTGGCTTTTTTCACCCGGGGCCGCGATTTGGACACCTCTGCGCTTCCAGCCGGCCACGACCTGATCGCCAACCCCATGCGCTTTCAAATCAACCATCTGGTCTGGAGTACGATCGGCGGTTCGGTCCTTCTGCAAGAGCGTCTCGATCCGGCGCCGCCGCATTCGTTCACCACACCTGTGGACCCCAGCGACAGCGGCATCGACAATTGCCTGCTGCTGGGGCTCGGCCTTTCCATCCTAGGCGATCCGGTGGTGGTCTACCAGGGGGGCAACCGCGCGGAGTTTACCACTGGCCAGGATTGCAATCCCCAATTTCAGGGCGACTTGATGGTCAGCACCCGCACGGGCGGCATCTGGCAGGAGTACCTGGGCATCCAGGGTGACAACAGCGCCAAGAATCCCATGCACCCCGATGGCACGGTGGGTATGTCCGGCGACGTGGCCGTGGACGCCCAGGGCAATATTCACATGATCGCCCAACATTTTGCCGAGTGGTGCGACCAGAATGCCATGAACCATCCCGATTTACTCTACGTGCAGCAGACGCCGGCGGATCTTGGCAACTACACCACCGCCCTGGAAGAGCCGGTGGATCAAGTCAATCTGTATGGCACCGGCGGCGGGGTGCAAAGCGCCATGGGCTATCACTGCCGCCTGATTTTGGATCACGGCGATCCTCAGCAGCCCATCGTCTTTTATGAAGGCAGCCGCTCCAACGGCGACCGCCAGTTGCGGGCGGCCTTCAGGGAAGAGGGCCGTTGGCGGATCGAAACGATTCATACCATTGCCGATGATTTTGTCGTCAACTTCATCAGCCCGGCCATCTCCCAAGACGGCACTATCGGTGTGGCCTATTTTCTTGAGCGGACGAATCTGGTCGCCGGCGAGCTGGGCGACCACCTGATGTACGCCCAGCGCCGGGTGGATGAAGACGGTAATATCAGTTGGGACAATATCGACGTGGACATTCAGTCCTTCTGCGGCAACTACTGTGCACTCGCCTTCGATCACTACAACCTGCCGGCCATCGCCTACTATGACGAGCGGCCCTATACGCCATACCGTGAACGGCATAATGCCAAGCTGGCGTATTTGGTCCGGCAGGAGTGGGGGCAGGATTGGCAAAAGGAGAATGTCGCCTTTCATGGCCGCATTGGATTGTACAATGCCCTTTGGTTTGACGGCAACAACATCCCCTATGTGGTCAGTTACGAAAGAGAACAGATAGAAAATTCGGATGAAGAGCTGCACAGCATCGTTGTCTTTCGAAGAGACCGGCAATTGAGCCGATAGCATGACCGTACGCGACGGGCGCGAGAGCGAGGCGTCGTAACAATAAAAACCACAGGAAAAGGATGAGGTGAAAGATGAAACCACAATTCGTATGGATGGGAACGCTGTTGACAATAGGCGCGGCCTTGATCCTGCCGTCAACCCTCATGGCTGCGGATTCCAATGCAGTATGGGATGAATGCACCGGCACGCTGTGCGGCGCACCCCCTTCGGGCGGCATCGGCGGCGGCGGCGCTGGCGGCGGCCCGGTGCTGGTCTCCTTTGAGTTGGGGCCTTATTTCTACTTGCAGGATGACCGTGACGGAGACGGCGCCCATGACATTTATGACAATTGTACTTCGGAGCCCAATTTCCAGAACGAAAACAACGACGGCGACAACTGGGGCAATGCCTGCGACAACTGCCCCGATGTCCCCAACAACGATCAGGTCAACAGCGATGACGACATCTACGGCGATGCCTGTGATGATGATGACGACAACGACGGGATCCCGGATGCCGTTGACAATTGCCGCACCGCCTACAATCCCGGCCAGGAAGCCTCGGACAACGACGCGCTGGGCGATGCCTGCGATGATGACGACGATGCCGACGGCATCCCCGATGATGAAGACAACTGCATCCGGGTGCCCAATCCGGATCAGACCAACAACGACGCGTATATCGACGACAACCTGGGCGCCGACTGCGACCAGGATCTGGATGGTGATGGGTGGGACGACGACGTTGACCGATGCCCGCGGATTTTTTGCGTCCACAATACCGACAGTGACGGCGACGGGATCGGCGACGCCTGTGACAACTGCCCGGCGGTAGAGAATTCAGATCAGGCCGACAGCAACCGGAACGGCCGTGGAGACGCATGTGATGTGTAAATCAACTCTTCAACTTACCATTATACTGCTCTGTATCGGCGTGCTGAGCGCCTGTGACAATACGCCCCCGTTGGAACGGACCACCATTTCCGATCAGGCGCGGCTGACGGGTACCTTTTATACCGAAAGTCCGGACGACCTCGTCTTTCCGGTCAAGGTGCTGTTCGCGATCGACTGTTCGGGCAGCATGGGCGCCGCCGGCGACGGCTCCGATCCCAGCAACCGGCGTCTTGCCGCAGCCCGGGCCTTTGTGGACCAGTACAACGGGTATCCGAACATCTCCTTTGAGATCATGCTATGGAACCAGGGCATTTACCGAGCCACCCAGGTGGACGGCGATCGGGGCTTTACCAAGGATCCGGGCGAGATCAACAACGTGTTGGCCAACGTGGTCAATACCGGCACGACCGACTATGTAGGCACCATCGAGGCCATTCATGAAGACATCGCCAGAGACATCGCCAATGTGGACACGCATGAAAGCCTGGTGCGCACCAAATACGTGGTGCTCTTTTTCAGCGACGGCCTGGACAACGTGCCGGGCGTAACCGGTCAGCGCGTGTCCGAGACGCTCAACGCCATATCGGATATTACGGAGATGGTCGATGAAGAAGGCGTGGGCGACTTTACCTTTAACACCATCATGCTGCCCGGCATCAATATGAC
>JABDRH010000373.1 GCA_013041835.1 Desulfatitalea sp.
GTGATTACCCGGAATATCAGGGGATGCATCATATCGCGGACGACAAGGCGATTTTGGAGCTGGTTGACCCGGCCACGCTGGAACCGGTTCCTTTCGAGCATGGGGCCAAAGGCATGGTCGTTCAAACGACGCTGGAAGCCGAAGGGATGTTATGGTTCCGAGAGACTTTCGGTGATATTTTCCAGGTGTTTACCGAACCCTGCCCTTGCGGCCAGACGGGATTCCGTTACAAGGTGGTCGGCCGGGTGGATGACATGTTGAAGGTAAAGGGCGTCATGGTTTACCCGGCATCCATTGACGGGGTGATCACCGGTTTTGCGCCGAGGGTGACAGGAGAATTCAGGATTATTTTGGATGAGCCGCCGCCCCGGGTCGTTCCGCCGTTAAAGCTGAAGGTTGAATATGGTGAACAAGTAAAAGAAAACGAGTTGGAGAGTTTGGCCAAGGAGATGGAAGGAAAGATGCACGATCGACTGAAGATCAGCCCCAAAATTCAGTGGGTTCCGCCATTTAGCCTTGAAAGATCGGAAGGAAAGACCAAGTTCTTCGAAAAAACCTACGAAGAAAAGAAATAAGCGGTTTCAATCCGATGACATCATGGAAGGTATTCTATGTTCCGTTAAAAAACTGGATGATAGAAAGATCGTATCCAGGTAGGAGAATTAAATGAGCAAAAAGGTTGTTGTGGTCAGTGCGGTGCGGACCCCTATTTGCGATTTCGGAGGGGGATTCAAAGAGGTCAACGCCGGTGATTTATCCGCCGCGACGATGGCCGAGGCGATCAAGCGCGCCGGAATTGAAAACGATATGCTGGACGAGGTGATCTGGGGCTGCTGCATCCAGGATTTCAATGAACCCAATGTGGCCCGCTGCGGGGCGCTGATCGCCGGAATTCCGGTGGAAGTGCCGGCCTATACCATCCAGCGGCAGTGTTCGTCGGGCATGCAGGCGATCCAGAACGCCGTGCTCCAGATTCAGTCCGGAACGGCGGACGTTATCATGTGCGGCGGTGTGGAAAGTTACAGTACCGCGCCTTACGTGTTTCGCAAGGGGCGTTGGGGCGCCCGGCTTATGCATCAGCAGATGGAAGATTCGATCTGGAACATGCTTCATTCCGGTGGAGATCTGATCATGGGGCAGACCGCCGAGCTGATCGCTAAGAAATGGAAGATCACCCGGGCCGAAAGCGACGAAGTGGCCGTTCGCAGCCACAACAACGCTGAAAAAGCGATCACCGCGGGAAAATTCGAAGAAGAGATCGTTGCCGTGTCGGTTCCCCAGCGCAAAGGGGATCCCAAGGTCATCAAACAGGACGAACATCCCCGGTTCGGTTTGACCATCGACGATATTTCGTCCATGAAGCCGGCTTTTGAAAAAGACGGTATTGTCACGGCGGCCAGTTCATCGGGGCTCAACGACGGCGCGGCCGCCCTTCTGGTGATGTCCGAAGAAAAAGCCAAAAGCTTAGGGTTGACGCCCCTGGCCGTGATTGGTGATTTCGGCGTGGGCGGCGTGGACCCCAATTACATGGGCGAAGGGCCCATACCGGCGGCCAAAAAGATGTTCGAGCGATCCAAATACGCCTTGCCGGATGTGGGGCTGATTGAATTGAACGAGGCCTTTGCCGCTCAGTATATCGCCTGTGAGCGGGGTATTGGATTCGACCGGGAGATTGCCAACGTCAACGGCAGCGGGTGCGGTCTGGGCCATCCGGTGGGGTGCACCGGCGCCCGCATCGTCATATCCCTGATTTATGAAATGCGCCGCCGCAATGTGGAAAACGGCATGGCGGGCTTGTGCGCCGGCGGGGGCATGGGGACGACCATACTGGTGCATGCCGTGTAATGCCAATAAAGTGTCCATCCACACCGGTTTGTGGGTGGACACGGTTTAACAGGATTCGGAGAAGCGAATATGGATATTAAAAAAATCTGCGTGCTGGGCGCCGGGCTGATGGGAAACGGCATTGCCCAGGTTTGCGCCCAGGCGGGTTACACCGTGGCCTTGCGGGATATTGAACAGCGTTTCGTGGACGGCGGCATGGCCATGATCCAAAAAAACCTTTCCCGGGACGTGGAAAAGGGCAAAAAGAGCCGGCAGGAGATGGATGACATCCTCGGGCGGATCACCCCCACCGTCGATCTGAAAACCGCCGCCGCGGGCGCGGATATCGTGGTCGAAGTGATCATCGAAGTGATGGATATCAAGAAGAAAGTCTTTGCTGAACTGGAGCGGATCGTTTCGGACAAATGCCTGTTTTTCACCAACACCTCCGGGCTGAGCATCAGCGAGATGGCGGCCCAGACCCAACGGCCGGACCGGTTCATCGGGACCCATTTTTTCAATCCCGTGCCGGTGATGAAGCTGCTGGAGATCATCAAGGGCCACGAAACTTCCGATGAGACCCTGCGGATCGCAAAGGCCTGGGGTGAAGCGATCGGCAAGGAGGTGATCGTGGTCAACGAGATGCCGGCCTTTGCCGTCAACCGTATCTTGTGCCCCATGCTCAATGAAGCGTTTTTCACATTGGGCGAAGGCGTGGCCACCGCCGAAGATATCGACACGGGCATGGTGTTGGGCTGCAACCACCCCATCGGCCCGTTGGCGCTCGCCGACCTGATCGGCCTGGACACCCTGCTGCATGTGATCGAAGGGTTGCACACGGAACTGGGCGACAAGTACCGGCCGGCGCCGCTGCTGAAAAAGCTGGTTCGTTCCGGCAACTATGGCCGAAAAACCGGCAAAGGTGTCTACGACTATACCAGCAAGAAGTAAAACAGTAAAAAAAGAAGGAGGGCGCAGTCATGAAAAAGGTCGCTGTTGTCGGTGCCGGCCTCATGGGCCATGGCATTGCGCAGATTTTCGGGTTGGAAGGTTTTTCCGTCCACCTCACGGACATCAAGCCGGAAGCGCTCGAGAGCGCCGTCGAGAATGTCCGCGCCAACCTGACGCTGCTGGCGGAACACGATATTATCCAAACCCAGGACGTGACGGCGGCCTTGGCGCGGATTGCCACCACAACGGACATGGCCCAGGCTGTGGCCGATGCCGATTTTGTCATTGAAGCGGTGATCGAGAACCTGGAACTGAAGCAGAAGCTTTTTCAGGATTTGGACGCCCTTTGCCCTGCCGACACCATCCTGGCCACCAACACCTCGGTGATCAGTATAACGCAGATTGCCGCTCTCACCAAGGAACCGGGCCGGGTGGTGGGAACTCACTTCTGGAATCCGCCGTATCTGATTCCCCTGGTGGAGGTGATTCGAGGGGAGCATACCACCGACGGCGTCATGGATCGTACCTTTGACATTCTCCAGCGGGTCGGCAAACACCCGGTACGGGTCAACAAGGATGTGCCGGGTTTTGTCGGCAATCGCCTGCAGCATGCCTTATGGCGCGAAGCGGTCTCCATTGTTGAAAACGGCATTGCCGATGCCGCCACGGTTGACGAGTGCGTCAAGTTTGGTTTCGGCCTGAGATTGCCGGTGCTGGGGCCCATGGAAAATGCCGATCTGGTGGGGACCGATCTGACCCTGGCCATTCATGAATACATTCTCAAGCATCTGGAACGTTCCCCTGATGCCTCCCCCTTGCTCAAGTCGCTGGTTGACCGCGGCGATTTGGGATTCAAATCCGGCCGGGGATTTCAGCAGTGGTCCCGGCAGGAAGCCGACGATTCCCATAAGCGGCTTAAGAGTTACCTGTTGCAAGTGACATCGCAATCAACGTGATAAGGAGATCAAAATGAGAAAGGCGATTATAACGGCAGCCCTGACCGGCTCCATCCATACCCCCAGCATGTCGCCCTATCTGCCGGTGACCGCCAGCCAGTTGATCGACGAGATCCTGGCGGTCCATGACGCCGGCGGCGCCGTCGCCCATCTGCATGTCAGGGATCAGCAGACCGGCCTGCCCAATGCGGATCAGGACACCTACATGGAGATCGCCTCGACGGTCAAAAAGCACTGCGACATCATCTTGTGCACCACCACCGGCGGACGGTTGGGTGAACCGGTGGAAAAACGCGGTCGCGTGGCCACGACATTGAAACCCGAATTGGCCTCGTTGAACGCCGGTTCTTTGAATTTCGCCCTGTTTCATATCGCCGACAAGATCAAAGAGTACAAGTTCGACTGGGAGAAATCGTACCTGGAAGGGACCGAAGATTTTATTTTTCCAAACACCTTCAAGACCATGCGGCAGTTTTTGGAAACCTTTGACGCTTCCGAAACCAAGCCGGAATTCGAGATCTACGACATGGGCATGATCAACAATCTGGCTTACCTGATCAAAGCCGGCATCGCCAAAAAGCCGGTCTATCTACAGTTCGTTCTAGGAATTTTGGGTGGCATGCCGGCCACTCCGGAGAGCCTGGTCTACTTGGTGGACACGGCGCGGCGGCAGATCGGCGATTTTCAGTTTTCCGTGTGCGCCGCCGGCAGCATGCAGTTTCCCATGTGCACCCAGTCGCTGATCATGGGCGGCAACGCCCGGGTGGGCCTGGAAGACAATCTGTACCTGGAAAAAGGCGTGCTGGCCAAAAGCAACGCCGACCAGGTCAAAAAGATCATCCGTATTGCCAATGAGCTGGGCATTTCGCCGGCCACGCCCGATGACGCGAGGCAAATATTGGGACTTAAAGGACTCTCACAGGTTTCTTTTTAGCCACGGTCGACTAAATCATACGGCGTAGAATCACAAGGTGCCTCCCCCGAAAGTTGATGAATATCACTTAAGGGTAAACGATGCATTCCTTCCCCGATGGCAACCGACAAAGATCAGCGTCTGTTGATGCATGAACGCGTTTAAACAGCAAGCCGGTTTCCGATACACCAGCGGATACCCGATGCAAGTCGAGCCTATTCGTTTGTCAGTGACATGAACCTACACAGTTCTTCCAAGGAGGTGTTTTATGCCGTTACAGTATCTATTTAAAGATGCCATGGTGTTGAATTCTATCCGGGACATGCAAGAACGGGAGGCGGCCGCTAAATCATTCTTTGAGAAACTAAATAAAATGAACCTGCCCGACAAGTTCAACTGGGCGGCGGAAATATTTGAAGGGATTCATGTCAAGGAGAGAGGAGACCAACCGGCATTGATCTGGACGGATCTGGATTCGGCCGCGGAACGTCGCTACACCTATCGGGAAGTCATGCAAAATGGAAATAAGCTTCTTAATTACCTACGGAAAAGAGGTGTTGAAAAAGGGCATAATATCTACATTTTGTGCCCGATCGTTCCTGAAACATGGTTTGCTTCCTTCGCGGGAATAAAAGGTGGCCTTGTGTCGGTGCCGACCGCCACAACCATGACGGAAAGTGAAATAAAATTCAGGTTCGAGACCTATCCACCCGATGTCGTGCTTGCTTTCGAAGGGCTATCGGATCTGGTGGACAATGCCTTGCAAAACGCGGCGTGCACCCCAAAGGCAAAGATCGTATTGGGCAAAAAAGACGGGTGGGTTTCTTATACCGAGTTGGAAAGCGAATCGGCGGAGGCGGCGCCCGCGGATGTCGGCAAAGATGACGTGCTGTTCTGCTTTTTCACATCCGGGACAACAGGGCTGCCCAAAAGGGTAGGGCACAGCGCCACGTCATATCCTGTCGGTCATTTGTCAACCGCTGTCATGATAGGGCTTGAACCCGGAGACATTCATCATAATTTAAGCGCGCCCGGCTGGGCCAAGTGGGCATGGAGCAGTTTTTTTGCACCGTTCAATGTCGGCGCTACCGCGACCGGTTTCGCGTTTACGGCACTGAATGCCGAAAAGTATATTGCGGCTGTCGCGAAATATAAGATGAACTCTTTTTGTGCCCCACCCACCGCCTGGCGAACATTTGTCGGTCTCGATTTGAGCAAATACGATCTTGGGTCAATGAAATACTCGCTAAGCGCCGGCGAGCCTTTGAATCCCGAAGTCATCGATCAATGGAAAAACGCCACGGGCAATGAAATCAGGGACTTTTACGGTCAGACGGAATCGACATGCATGATCGGCAATCCGCCCTGGATGGAAGGGAAAATGCGGTTGGGTTCATTTGGCTATCCCGCATATATGTATGATGTCGTTTTGGTGGATGATTACGGCGCCGAGATCACCGATGCCGGCGATCCCGGACATATCGCCGTTCGGTTGAAGAACTGGAGAGCCTTGGGCCTTTTTCACCAGTATATTGACGACCCGGAAAAGACACAAGGCGCATTTAAAGATGATTTATATTATACAGGGGACAAGGCATTTATTGATCAAGACGGCTACTGGTGGTTTGTCGGCAGGTCCGACGATGTGATTAAATCCTCCGACTATCGCGTCGGTCCGTTTGAAGTGGAAAGCGCGCTGATAGAACATCCGGCTGTTTTGGAAACGGCCGTGGTGGGCAGCCCTGATCCGAACAGATACCAGCTTGTCAAGGCGTTTGTCATTTTGGCTGCTGGTCATGAGCCGTCCCGGGAGCTCGCCTTGGCGTTGTTTAAACACACGATCAACGTGCTGGCCAAATTCAAAATTCCAAGAATTATTGAATTCGTCGATGAACTTCCAAAAACCATCAGCGGTAAGATTAGAAGAGTTGAATTAAGAAAAAATGAAGAAAACAAGAAGAAGATGAAAAGTGTTTTGCCAAACGAATACTTTTATCATGAATTTAAGGAACTCAGTTCAAAGAAGTGATTTGGTGCCTGTTCGTTTCTTCTTCATCGCTTAGTTGTGTGAAAAATCAAAACAAAGGAATTGATACCGTGGACGTCATTGATCAAGGCCAAGGCCCCCTGTTCATGGATCCGGATCCGGACAAACTCAGGGCTTTTTTTCAGGGGAAAACACGCAAGATGGTCAACAAGGTCATGGACCTGAAGGAGGCTATCGAAAAATTCGTTCATGACGGCGATTATTTGGGCATCGGCGGGTTCGGCGCCAACCGGACCCCCATCGCCGCCTGTCACGAGATCGTGCGCCAGGGGCGCAAGCGCATGGGCTTTGCAGGCCACACCGCCACCCATGACATGGAAATATTGAGCGCCGGGCAGGTATACGACCGTCTGGACGTGGCCTACGTGGTGGGGTTGGAGGCCAGGGGCCTTTCCACCTGTTCGCGCAAATACGTGCAAAGCGGCAAGGTCCGGGTGACCGAGTGGACCAACTACGCCCTGGCCGTGCGGATGAAGGCGGCGGCTATGAACGTGCCC
>JABDRH010000378.1 GCA_013041835.1 Desulfatitalea sp.
GCTCATAGATGCGGTGCCCCTCATAGCGTTCGCGCATCAATTGTTGAAAGGTATTGTTCAGGTGAAGTTCGGCCCGGGTGACCAGATTTTGGTCAAAGGGAAGATGGCGTCTGCCTTGTCCATAAAAATCCAAGGCCTCCCGACCCATTTGCCGGATGATGTCTGACGCAAACAGGCTCAATTCGCCGATATCCAAGGGTGCCGCCGAATCGGTCATCGATCCTCTACTTTTGAGTTGACGCGTAACCGTCCGCGTACCAGCCGCCGCCCTTGAGCTCAAAGGTGCAGGCGCTTAAAATCTTTTTGGCCTCTTGGGCGCCACATTGAGGGCATTGGCGGGATTTCGTGTTCATAGGAACCAGTTCCTCGAACATATGACCACATTGGCATTCAAATTCATAAACCGGCATTCGACCACTCCCTGACTGATGTTGAACTTCATTTTACCAACGTAGCTAATTTAGGCGGTTAAGCGGAAGCTGTCAAGGGGATGAAACCAGCGGCAATGGATTTTCGGCGGATGGGCCGCCGGCAATCACTTGACCGGCGGCCCACGGGAAAGGCGGGTTGTCCTGCTTTTCGGGGAAGCAAACGTCTTTAGGGCATTATTTTAATGGCCTTGAGTCCTTCATTGCGACGCATGATCAGCATGTACAGTGGCTCTTCCTTGCCGGCCTTGTCCATCAGCGCTTGGTAGTTATCCAGGTTTTCCACCTTCTGGCGGTTGATGCCTTTGATGATATCGCCCGGGCGAACCCCCGCGTTTCTCGCCCGGCTGTCGTTTGCCACTTCAACGACCAAGACACCGCTTTCGTCCTTGTCAAGTCCGAACTGCTGCGCCCGTTCCGGGGTGAGCGCCGCCACTTGCAGCCCCAGGGCATCGCTCTCTTTTTGGGCGGCAGAGGCCTCTATCAATGTATCATCGCGTTTGGCCACGCGGGCGGATAGCTTGAGTTCCTTGCCGTTGCGCAGCAGTGTGATACGGGTCTTTTCGCCTACCGGGGTGTTGGCGACGATGCTCGAAAGCTCGCGCCCGGTGGCGACCGAATTGCCGTTGATGGAGGTGATGATGTCGTTTTTCTGGATGCCGGCTTTGTCCGCCGGATCGCCTTCAAACACCTGCGTTACTAGTACGCCGCGTCGGTTCTCAATCCCGTAGTATTCCGCCAGCTCGGGGGTGAGATCTTGGATCCCCACGCCCAGCCAGCCCCGGGTCACTTCACCCTTGTCCTTGAGCTGCGCCACGATGGTTTTGGCCATGTCGATGGGGATGGCAAAGCCGATGCCCTGACCGCTGGCCACGATCGCCGTGTTGATGCCCACGACCCGACCCTTTAGATCCAGCAGGGGGCCGCCGCTATTGCCCGGATTGATGGAAGCATCGGTCTGGATGAAATCGTCATAGGGGCCCTGGCCGATGACCCGGCTCTTGGCGCTGACGATACCGGCCGTCACGGTCTGCTCCAGGCCGAAGGGGCTGCCGATGGCCACCACCCAAGTGCCCACCTTGAGGTCATCGCTGTTGCCCAACGGCAACGGATCTAGATTCCTGGCGTCTTTGATGCGGATCAAGGCCAGGTCGGTCTTGGGATCACGACCCACCACCTCCGCGTCATACTCGGATTTATCCGCCATTCGGACCTTGATTTGGTCGGCGTCTTCGATGACATGGTTGTTGGTGACGATGTAGCCTGCTTTGTCCATGATAAAGCCGGAACCTAAGCTCTGCTGCTTATATTCGCGTTGGGGCATATCGGAAAAGGGGCCGAAAAATTCTTCGAATGGATTGCGGCCGCCAAATCGGTCGCCGAAAAAATGTCTGTAAACCCGGCCACCGCCCTTCATGGTGCGCTCGGTGCGGATGTTGACCACACCTGGGCGGGCTTTTTCCGCCAGCTCAGAGAAATTGGCCGGCACCATGGCCACGTTTTCGGCAATGGCGGCCCCGCTCAACATCAAAGGCGCGGTCAGCGCCAAAGCAAGCAGTAAAATTATAATCGGTTTTGCTATCACGCGCATGGTTTGTTCCTCCTAATTGAACCGTTGATCTGTCATGTCGAGCCAATAGTATGACATATACATGATTGAAAGATGATGGCAATATTACCATTTGATCATTTAGTGTATTGCCTGCCCGGCCTGCTGATGCGGCAAGGTTTCATCAGCGGGCAAAAGAACGGTGAAGCAGGTGCCTTTTTCAGGTGTGCTATCGAGTTGAATCCTGCCGCCGTGAGCCTTGACGATGGCCTGGACCAGGCTCAGACCCAGCCCCGAGCCCCCCTGAATACGGCTCTGGTCGCCACGGAAAAACCGCTGGAAGATCCGTTGCCGGTCTTCGACCGGAATGCCGGGGCCGTTGTCCGCAACGATCAGGCAGCAATGGCGATCCCGTTGTTGTGCACTTACCCACACGTGGCCTGCCGCCGGTGTGTATTTGATGGCGTTGTCGACCAGGTTGGCCGCCACACGCTGCAGCATGGCTGTGTTGCCGCGCACGGGGCAGGTGTCGTCAGCCGAAAACTGCAGCCGGATGCCCTTATCCTCGGCCAGGGGTTGAAACAGGGTACAGGCGTCTTGCGCCATAGTGGCCAAATCAATGGATTCGAAGGTATTGGCATCGACGCCCGCCTCGGTATGCGCAATGGTCAGCATCGTATTGATCATCTGCAACAGCCGGTCACACTCTTCGATGGTGCTGGCGGCCATCTGCCGAAACTCGTCCAAATCCTCGCCGCCGGTGAGGGTGATCTCGGCCAGGCCGCGCATGCGGGTGATGGGACTGCGTAGATCATGGGCGATATTGTCGTTCATCTGGCGGATGCCGGTCACCAATTGACGGATGCGGTCGAGCATCTGGTTGAAGGTCATGGCCAGTTGATCGATTTCGTCGTGGTGGTGTTTGATGGGCACACGAGTATCCAGGTCATCTTCGGAGATGCGCCGTGCCGTGCGTGTGACGCTGGCCACGCCGGCCAACGCCCGGCGGGCCGTGAACCAGCCGACGGTGGCGGCGATCACGAGCAAGCCTGCCATGGTGAAGAGAAAATTGCGTTTGAAGCTTTGCAGGACGTTGCTTTCGCTCTCCTTGGCATACCCCATTTGAAGCACGGTATTGCGCCCGATACGCTTGTAGATGACTCTGACCGGATAGGAAACGTCGGGTGGGTGCTGCGTTACAAGTTGGTAGGTGCGACCTTCCGACAGTACCCCGACCACCGCCTTCTGGTCGATGAAGATATTCTTCCAGTAGGACATGTTTGAGGAAGAAAAAAAGACGCCGCTGGGGTAGAAAAGGCGGAAGAATATCTTTTTTTCGCCCACGGCCTGGACGTGCAGAAAGGCGGCGCGTTGCATCATGACGCCCCCCTGCAGGGCGTAAATCTGATCGAGGCGGTTGGCATGGGTTATCAGGTCGGCGTCGATGCGCTGGTCGACAATGCGAACGATCAACAAGTAGAACAGGGCGAAGGCCACGCCGGATGAGAGGATGAAAACCGCCGCGTACCACAGGGTCAGCCGGAAAGCCAGGGTATGGACAAGCTTATTGATCCTGGCGAAGAACATACCCCACCCCGCGTACCGTGTGCAGCAGTTTTTCCTCGAAAGCCTTGTCGATTTTGTCCCGCAAGCGGTAGATGCGCGCTTCCACCACGTTGGTCTGGGGATCGAAATTGTAGTGCCACACATGCTCCATGATCATGGTTTTGGAGACCACTTTGCCGGCATTGCGCATCAGATAGGCCAGCAGTGAGAACTCCAGCGGCTGCAAATCGATACGCTGACCGGCGCGCACCACTTCGCGCGTCACCAGATCGAGGCTCAGGTCGCCCAGACGCAGGCGGTTGGGTTCGGAAACACCACTGGCCCGGCGCAAGAGGGCCTGCACCCGGGCCAGCAGTTCGGCAAAAGCGAATGGTTTGGGCAGATAGTCGTCGCTGCCGGTCTCCAGCCCCTTGACGCGGTCATCCACCGAGTCCTTGGCGCTGAGAATGATGACCGGGGTTTTGATGTTTTCCTTGCGCAGGTGGCGGATCACCGAAAGGCCGTCCCGCTTGGGCAGCATGAGAT
>JABDRH010000385.1 GCA_013041835.1 Desulfatitalea sp.
GCACCATGTCATTTCCAACGCCTCTTGCACCACCAACTGCCTGGCACCTGTAGCCAAAGTGCTCATGGAGAATTTCGGCATTGAAAACGGCCTGATGACCACCATCCACTCCTACACCGGCGACCAGCGTCTACTTGACTTTCCCCACAAGGACCTGCGGCGCGCGCGGGCCGCGGCCCTGTCCATGATTCCCACCACCACCGGCGCCGCCAAGGCCGTCTCTTTGGTTCTGCCCGAGCTGGAAGGCAAACTCAACGGTCTGGCCATCCGCGTGCCGACGCCCAACGTCTCCCTGGTGGACGTGGTGGTGAATATCAGCAAAAGCGGCGCTACCGTCTCGGACGTCAACAACGCCCTAAAAGCC
The DNA here is from genome assembly GCA_013041835.1 of Desulfatitalea sp. GTDB lineage: Bacteria > Desulfobacterota > Desulfobacteria > Desulfobacterales > Desulfosarcinaceae > Desulfatitalea. The sequence continues at coordinate 365 of JABDRH010000385.1, forward strand.
GCCTCCGAAAGCGCCCTCAAAGGCATCCTGGGCTACAGCACCCTGCCCCTGGTCAGCGCCGACTTCAACGGCAGCACCCTGTCGTCCATCGTGGACGCCGACAACACATACGCCATCGACCGCATGGTCAAAGTGCTCTCCTGGTACGACAACGAAGCCGGTTACTCCCACCGTATGGTGGACCTGGCGGCGATGGTGGGAAGCATGTTGTAAACCGGTGAACAGTGGAAAAAACCAGCAAACTTCAATCCGGAACCGGAGGAAACACCATGCCATCCCGCAAACCCCTGATCGCCGGAAACTGGAAAATGCACAAAACCGGCACCGAAGCCGCGCTGGCCGCGCGACAGTTGACAGCTTTGACAGCCGATGCCGGTGATGACGTCGAAGTGATGATCGCCCCCACTTTCACCGCCCTGTCCCAGGTCAAGGCCGAACTGGCCGGCAGCACCATCGAACTGGGCGCCCAGAACCTGCACTGGGAGGAAAAAGGGGCCTTTACCGGCGAAATCGCCGCGGATATGCTCATCGATGCCGGCTGCACCTATGTCATCATCGGTCACTCCGAGCGCCGCCAATTCTTTGGTGAAACCGACCAGACCGTGAACAAACGCACCCGCGCCGCCGTCAACGCCGGCCTGCGCCCGGTTCTTTGCATCGGCGAAAGCGAAGTCGAACGCGACGCCGGACAAACTTTTTCAGTGCTTGACAAACAGCTCCAAAACGGATTAGAGAGTTTTGTTTTACAGGATCTGCAGCGCTTGGTGATCGCCTACGAGCCGGTATGGGCCATCGGCACCGGCAAAACCGCCACCAGCGAACAGGCCCAGCAAGTGCATGCGCACCTGCGCAAACAACTGGCCAGCCTGTGGGACGACGAATTCGCCCAGCAGCTCAGAATCCTGTACGGCGGAAGCGTAAAGCCATCCAACGTAGCCGAGTTGATGGCCATGCCGGATGTGGACGGCGCCTTGGTTGGCGGCGCCAGCCTCGATCCGGAAACATTCAGCCAATTGGTGCACTACAAAAAGTAGACGGAAAAATATGTCCTTATTGATCATCGTCATTCACGTCATCGTCTGCCTGGCCCTGATCCTCATTGTTCTGCTGCAGACAGGAAAAGGCGCCGACATGGGAGCGGCCTTCGGCGGCGGCGGCAGCCAGACCCTTTTCGGCACCACCGGCGCCTCTACCTTCTTGAGCAAGGCGACCACCGCGGCCGCCATCATCTTCATGCTCACCTCCTTGACCCTGGCCTACATGGCCGGCAACCGCGGTGACACGAGCCTGGTGTCCGAACCGGCGAAGGAAGCCACACAGCCTGCAACGGACATGCAATCCGATCCGTGGCCCACAGCCCCGGATCAAAACGATACGGCCACGCCGATCGACACCACCGATGAACCTTCCGCCGCCCAACCTGCGGCGCCGGCAACACAGGAGAACACACCGATCGATTAAAGCGTCAACATACTTCGTGCCGAAGTGGTGGAACTTGGTAGACACGCTATCTTGAGGGGGTAGTGGGGCGACCCGTGCCGGTTCAAGTCCGGCCTTCGGCACCATTAAAAATAAAATCGGTCACTTATATTCGTATGGGTGACCGTTTTTTTTATCCCAAAAACATAATGGGCAGACCCCCAATGATCTTGGCCATGGTGCTCAACACCTTTTCGGGACGTACGCCACTTTGCCGGCGGACTGAATATTTCGAAGAAAAGGACACGAAGTTGCTGCTGGATTTGCCTGTCGAACCCAAACGGTTTTGCGATTGCAGCCTGGGGCATTTGATGGATAAGAAGCCAACAGCTTTTATGATTGAACTGCTTTTTATCTTCTTTTGAAAATTGGCCGAACCCGAAGAATCTTCTGTTTCTAAAACGCCATTATGTGCCGGTTCCCTGATAAGCATTTTTATTGACAAATGCTGCATTTGTAGCTTAATAACATATACGTCACAGTTACAATTCCCGTGCTGATGCGCTACAGCCAGCCAGGCCTTCGACAGGAAACGATTCGATCCGCAGTTACTTTTCTTAGCGTTCGCGCAAAAGTAGATTAATATTTTACACGCGCGGATTTGAGCGTTGTTGGTTCGCCCTGAGTGCTTAAACCCGCTGCAACATTAAGGAATCGCAATTTAATAAGTTGCCCATTTAGGCGCGCGGATTTGGGTTGGCTTGGTTCGATCTGAGG
>JABDRH010000391.1 GCA_013041835.1 Desulfatitalea sp.
CGGCTGGATTCTGGAGCTGGACCGGGGTCACGGCATCCCCTGGAAGGGCAACTACTCCAGTTGGCTGGAACAAAAGCAGGAGCGGTTGCGGCGGGAGGAAAAAAGCGAGAGCGCCCGGCAAAAGACCCTGCAGCGTGAGCTGGAGTGGATCCGCATGTCGCCCAAGGGGCGTCACGCCAAGAGCCAGGCGCGCATCAATGCCTATGAAAAGCTGCTGAATCAAACAGGACAGCAACGGGAAAAAGAGCTGGAGCTGTACATTCCACCCGGACCCCGCCTGGGTGACGTGGTCATCGAAGCCGACGGCGTCGCCAAGGCCTACGGGGAACGGTTGCTGGTGGAAAACATGTGTTTCCGGCTGCCACCCGGCGGTATCGTGGGTGTCATCGGTCCCAACGGCGCTGGCAAGACCACCCTCTTTCGCATGATCACCGGCCAACAGACGCCTGACAACGGCGCCATCCGTATCGGCGATACCGTGAAACTGGCCTATGTGGATCAGGACCGCGCTCTGGACGGCAAGCGCTCCATATGGGAGGAAATCACCGACGGTAATGAGCAGATTGAGCTGGGCGACCGGTTGGTCAACTCCCGGGCTTACGTGGCACGGTTTAACTTCTCGGGCGCCGAACAGCAAAAAAAGGTTGGCGCACTCTCCGGCGGCCAGCGCAACCGTGTTCACCTGGCCAAGATGCTGCGCCAAGGGGCGAACGTGCTGCTGCTCGACGAACCGACCAACGACCTGGATGTCAATACCCTTCGCGCCCTTGAGGAGGCCCTGGATCATTTTGGCGGATGCGCCGTTGTCATCAGCCACGACCGTTGGTTCCTGGACCGCATCGCCACTCACATCCTGGCCTTCGAGGGGGACAGCCAGGTGCACTTTTTCAACGGCAACTGGAGCGAATACGATCAGGACCGCAAACGCCGCCTGGGCGATGACGCCGACCGGCCGCATCGCATCAAGTACCGCCAACTGACACGTTGATTTCCACCAGGCCGCAGGGGGTCGGGCCTGAAAAGCGGCCAGCAGCGTACCCGCGGATGTGGCGGACGACCCTCCGGAATACGCGTAGGTTCCCATGAACGCCATCGAACGAAATATCCGCCGGTACCTTGAAATCGAGCGTTTGCTCGACGCCTTTTTTTCGTCTTTTCATTTCTGCCACGCCCACTGCATCGCGCCTGAGTTGCGACGCAATGGCAATCGTCCGGTGGCGGCCTGTTGCAAGGATAAATATTATCAGGTGTTTGATTTGCCGGACGCGGCTTTCGACCGACTGCGCAAGGAACGCGAGCAGCTATACGGCGAACCGGCCGATCATAAATGGGCCAATGCGGTGTCGCCTTGCGAATATCACGACCCGCAAAACGGCTGCATCCTGAAAAGCCACAAGAGTCCCGTCTGTTTGGCATTCTTCTGCCGGCGGGCCATTGAACAGCTCAGAACGGATTTTGGCATTTACTTTTATGACTACCTTGGAATGTACTATGCTCTGGAGTGGCTTCTTACCGGCGTTCTCCCCGAACGCGACTATCTGGATCTGAAACAGAACATCGTGGCGGCCATCGCGGCGATGGGAAAAAGCTTCCCCGCTCAGATGGCTTAGGGCTCTTGCAAAAATAACTTCACATTTTCAACGTTTTTACCGCGAGGCATTGGACGCATCAGCGGCAAAGAAGCATGCCGCGCTATGCCCTTGCCCGAAGCTGATCCGTTTCGGCGCACGATGGGCGCACAGGTGCGCCTGGGCGCGCCGGCAGCGGCTGTAGAAAATGCATCCATGGGTAAAACTGGCGGCCAACTCGAGTTCCCGCAAGGTGTCAAAGCGGTGTTCGCGCCCGTGTTGGCCGAACTTGGGCAAGGCATCCAGCAGGGCCTGGGTATAAGGATGCTTGGGGTTGCCGATGACGGTGCGGGCCGGACCGCTCTCCACGATGTGGCCCCGGTACATGACGGCGATGGTATCGCATAAGTAATGGGCCGCCGCCAGGCTGTGCGTGATGAAGAGCAGGGTCATGCGATGGCGTTGTTGAATGTCGGCCAACAAGTGAAATATCTGAGCGGAAATGGACGCATCCAGCATGGAGGTGGGTTCATCGGCCACCAGGATATCGGGATCGAGCACCATGGCCCGTGCAATGGCCACCCGCTGTCTCTGGCCGCCGCTCAATTGATGCGGATAGCGGCAAAGATAGGCTTCGGGGGGCTGGATGCCCACCATGGCCAGGGTGTCGATGATTTTTGACCGGCGCCTGCCGCCAGGCGCCAAGCGGTGAATCACCAGCGGTTCTTCCACGATGCGCCGCACCGAATGATACGGATTGAGAGACTGGTAAGGATCCTGGAAAATCATCTGCACCCGGCGCCGGAAACGCTTAAGGGGGCGGCCGCACACACGGGCGATGTCTTCACCGTTGATGCGGATGGCACCCCGGTCGGGCTGCTCGAGCCGGACGATGAGCCGGGCAAGGGTGCTCTTGCCGCTGCCGCTTTCGCCCACCAGCCCGAAGATGCAATTGCGCGGAATGGAAAGAGTAACGTTGTTCAGCGCTACGACCTTGTCGGCGGAAAGGTCGGACCAGCCACCGCCGCGGTAGACGCGTCTCAGATAGTCGAGCGCAATGGCCGGAGCTTCGTGCTCGGAATTGGATTCGGCTGGATTCACGGGCAGTTACCGAATGGTTTTGGTGTATGTTAGAATTCAACCGCTATTTTTGCCGAATGCCGGCACAACACCCGATGGGTATCTGAAATGCGATGCCAATGGGGCGATTGCCGGTTGCAGCCATTATCGGCGCGTTCGCAGCGCGCCTGAAAACAGCAACACGGTTGCCGCGACGCCGGGTCCGGAGGCGGACCAATGATCGCCGCTTGCGCCGTTCGTATCCGGCCTAAAGGGATATGCGCGGCCAACAACGATCGGGTGTAAGGGTGCACCGGCGTTTCAAGCACTTCCCGGCACGTTCCGATTTCGACTATGTGGCCGCCGTACAACACGGCGATATCGTGACAGACCTCCGCCACGACGGAGATATCGTGGGAAATAAAGAGGATGCCGGTGCCGTGCGTGCGCTGGAGCTTGCCGAGGGTCGCAAGGACCTGGGCCTGGACGATCACATCCATGGCCGAGGTCGGCTCATCGGCGATGATCATCTCGGGTCGACAGGCCAGGGCCATGGCGATGACGGCGCGCTGACGCATGCCCCCGCTGTACTGATGGGGGTAATCATTGCGTCGCCGCCGGGGCAGTCCCACCAGGTCGAACAAGGCGTTTACGCGGACCGCCGCAGCATTTGGATCAAAATCCGGTTCATGCATGCGGATGGCCTCCAGGATCTGATCCCCCACCCGCTGGATCGGATTGAGCGCGTTCATGGCGGCCTGGAAGATCATGGCAATACGCTTCCAACGTATTTGCTGTAAGGTTTGCGCGTCGGCGGTCAGCAAATCGATGCCGTTGAAACGAATTTGCCCGGTGGCGATTGCGCTGTCGGGCAACAGTCCGACGATGGCGGCGCCGATAGAGGATTTCCCCGAACCCGATTCGCCCACCAGCCCTAGTGAACGCCCCTTGTCCAAAGTAAATGAGACCTGCGACACGGCCGCAAGGGGGCCCTGGCGGGTTGCGTAGACCACACCCAGATCACGCACTTCCAGCAGCCGGCCCATGTCAGCCCACCCCTTTTTCTTTACGCAGGCGCGGGTCCAGCACCTCGTCCATGGCCCGCCCCAGCAGGTAGAACGACAGGGTCAGCAACGAAATGCAGATGCCCGGCGGCAGCAGCCAGCAAGGCGCCTGGGACATGTGGCCTGTTTTCCAGACCCACTGCAGCATCATGCCCCAGCTTACCGTACCCGGATCACCAAACCCCAAAAAGGCCAGGGCCGCTTCGATGATAATGGCCGAGGTCACCCGAAAGGTCATGTAAAGCAGGGCCAGGGGCAGGACATTGGGTAGCAGGTGAACGATGAGAATGCGCAAATGGCTCGCGCCGGCGATTCGGGCGGCTTCGATGAATGGGCGGTGTTTGAGGGTCAGGGTTCGGGAACGAATAACGCGCGACACGCCCGGCCACCGGAACAGCGCGATCATCAAGACAATGCTCCAGATGCTGAGCTGGCCGAAAAACACGGCCATCATCAGCACGACCAAAAGCGTGGGCATAACCATGATCATGTCGGCCAGGCGCATCAGCACGGTATCGGTCCAGCGGCCGGCGTAGCCGGCGACCAAGCCCAGGGCCGTGCCGATAACCACACTCACGAAAGCGGCTGAGATGCCCACCATGAAGGCCACCCGGGCACCGGCCAACAACTGGCTGAGCAGATCACGGCCGATGAAGTCGGTCCCCAGCCAGTGGCGCCAACTGGGGGGCGTGGCGCGGGTGATCTCCGGGTCCACGCCGGTCATGGGATGGTACATGGGGTCGATCAGGGGGGGAAGAAAACTGCCCACCGCCATAAGGGCGAACAGGGCCAACAACAACACCCCCAGCCGGCCCATCGGATTCTCCCAGAAAAGAGGCCAATGGTCGGCCAAAGCGCTTTTCCGGCACGTTCCAGCCGACGCCGTGCAAGAGTGAGACAAGGGCATCCGGGCAGACGCATTCATTTGTTTCCATCCACCATCAGTAGCATATTCGCGGGTCCAAGCAGGCGTAGAGCGTATCGATGATCAGGTTGGCCATCAAGACCACCCAGGCGATAAGCAGAAAACAGCCCAAGGCCAGGGGGTAGTCATTGTTGCTCACGGCGAATACCAACTCGCGGCCGATCCCCGGCCAGGAAAAAACGGTTTCGGTCAGTGCCCCGCCGTTAATGGAAAAGGCCATGCTCAGGCCCACATAGGTAACTACAGGCAGGGCCGCATTCGGCGCCGCGTGCCGGTCGCGGATCACCCTTTCGGGCAGCCCCTTGGCCCGGGCCGTGAAGATAAAGTCTTCAGTCAGAACGTCGCGCATGCTGCCACGCATCACCAGCAGGAAACTGCCGAAGTGGATCAGAAAAAGCGTCAGCAGCGGCAGGGCCATGTGGTGGAGCACATCCAGCGCTTTCATCAGGCCACCGCTGGCCGGATTGCTCCACAACTCGGGAGAAATCATGCCGGTCACCGGAAACCATCCAACCTTAAAGGCGAAAAACCAAAGGATCAACATGGCGATCCAAGGCAGAAACAGGGTGTGACACACCAGGGCGGCCATCGTCACCACCATATCGACATGAGAGTGCTTTTGCCAGGCGACATATTTTCCCACCCGCACCCCCACCAACGCCGACAGGACCACCGCCGTGGTGAAAAGCAGCACCGTATTGGGCAGTCGATGGCCGATGATTTCGGCCACCGGCGCTCCGTAGTGAAACGATACGCCGAACCGGCCGCTATAAAAGTTACGCAGAAAATACAGATACTGAGTCCCTAAAGGCTGATCCAATCCCCATTCGCGTATTAGGGCCGTCTCCTCTTCGGGCGCCATGTTCGGGTCGACCATACGCGCCACGGGATCGCCCGGCGCCAGATGAAACAGGAAAAAAAGCACCGTCTGAATGATCAGGAAGATGACGATGATTTCCGCCAGACGGCGAAGGATGTAACGAAAGAGCGTCATTGGATTCCGTTTGTCCGCCGGCCGTTCGATGGCCGAAACTTTGCCTGCAGGCTTTCCAAAAGCCTCAAGGACGATTCCGCTTGCACCGGCCACAATTCACAGAAAGTCCAAATATTGCTTACGCCGTCGAGCATGGGCACCCAACCCTGGAAATGGTCGGTACGCACCGCTTCGATCAATCGCGGCCGGTATAGCGGAACATAGGGCACATCCTGGACGAGGATGCGCTGCATCTCGAAGATAATGCGCCTGCGGCGCCGTTCATCCATCTCCTGTCGGGACCGCTCGGCCAGACGATCATAGACCGCATTGCGATAGCCGCTCATGTTCCAGCCGCGCGCCTTGTCCTGGCTCGAATGAAAAAAGGAGAACAGGTAGTCCGGATCCAGGGAGAGCCGGCCGTATCCCATCACAAAAGCATCAAAGCGGTGGCGGTGCTTGACCTCCTGAATCAGGGCGCTGAACGCCATGGGACGCGCCGCCGCCGGCATCCCGAACGCCTTCAACCACTGCTGGATCAAGGTGCCGCTGATGGCTCGGGCCGGGTCGTAATCGGCCGGAGGCGTAAGAATGGTGAAAGGCGCCATGGGACTGCCGTCAGGGAGACGAATCCCCCGGGCCGGCACGATCCTGCCGAAGGCATCGACAGGCGGCGTTTCCCATGTATAACCGGCAGCGGCCAGCACTTTAAAAGCCTTGATGATTCGCTCTTGCCGGGTCCACCCCTCGCCGTCTCGGACCAGGCTCGAATTGTACCACGCTTGATTGATGGGCGGCACGATGGACCACATCTGGGTGCCTTGACGC
>JABDRH010000392.1 GCA_013041835.1 Desulfatitalea sp.
GTCATAATCACATCGGACAACCCGCGCACCGAAGCACCGGAGAAGATCATCGGGCAGATCGAAACCGGGGTGCAAGCGCAGGGCTATCGTTGTCTTGAAACTGGGGAGGCAGCGGCAGGAAATGACACACCGGGTTACCTGGTGGAACCTGACCGGCGCAAGGCCATCGCCTTAGGCATCCGAACCGCGCTTGCTGGTGATACTGTTCTCATCGCCGGCAAGGGGCACGAAACATACCAGATCATAGGAGAGCGCAAAGTTACTTTTGACGACCGCCGGGAAACACGGGCGGCATTGGACTTGGTGAACGGTTGATCGGTGACCCATTCATCGACACGGCCGAAGGTGCAGCAAACATATGCAGTGGACCATTGATGACATAGTAAAAGCCACCAACGGACGATTGTGCTACGGGGCGCAGGGGGCGCGCTTCAACGGTGTGGGAATTGATTCGCGAACCATCGATGGCGATCATTTATTCGTGGCCATTTGCGGAGAAACCCACGATGGGCACAGCTTCATCGGTCAGGTGGTCGGCCGGGGCGTCAAGGGCCTTGTCGTCAGACGTGCGCCATCGGTCCCGCTGAATCATGACCGCTGGCGCGACATGGGGGCGGCCTGCATCGAGGTGGAGAACACCACCGGTGCCCTAGGCGGCCTGGCGCGATACCAACGCGACCGATGCGACATTCCCGTGGTGGCCATCACCGGCTCCAACGGCAAAACCACGACCCGGCAAATGACGGCGGCCGTCATTGCCCAAAAATACACTGTCCTGTCAACCCATGGGAATTTGAACAACGAGATCGGCCTGCCGTTGACCCTGTTCCGCCTCACCGCCGACCACGAAGCCGCCGTTTTAGAGCTGGGCATGAACCATCCGGGCGAAATGACGCGCCTGGGCCACATCTGCCGGCCCACCCTGGGCATGATCACCAATGTGGCGCCGGCGCACCTGGAATTTCTCGGTTCGCTGGAAGGCGTGACCCGGGCCAAAGGCGAATTGATCTCCCAGGTCGACCCTGCCGGGGCGATCGTGCTCAACCTGGACGACCCCCATGTGGCCGCCCTTGCCCGCGCCTGCGACCACCGGATTCTTTTTTTCGGTATGGGCGAAGGTGCCCAGGTGCGCGCCCGGGACATAGTGCCACACAAGGACGGCATCGGATTTGAGCTGGTGACACCCGATGGCCGGGTGCCGGTCACGCTGCCGACCCACGGCTGCTTTATGGTGGCCAACGCCTTGGCGGCGGCGGCAGCCGGGCACCTGCTTGGATTGTCGCCCGAATGCATCAAGACCGGCTTGGAGACCTTCACACCGGAGAAAGGGCGCTTGCATGTCCGACCTGCCCCCGGCGGTGTGCATATGATCGACGACACGTACAATGCCAATCCAGCCTCCATGACTGCCGCCCTGGAAACCTTAACCGCCTTGCGCGGTAAGGCCGCCGCCATTGTGGCGTTGGGCGACATGCTGGAGCTGGGTGAACAATCCGCAGCCCTGCACCGGCAGATAGGCCGGCAGGCGGCAGCGGCAAACATCAGTCGGCTTTACGCCCATGGCCAATTCGCCGAGGATGTCTGCCAAGGCGCCCGGTCAGCCGGTATGCCGGCGGACACCCTCTTTGCCGGGGAAAAAGCAGCCATCGCCGCCGATATCATCCGGTACCTGGCACCAGGTACGTGGGTGATGGTGAAAGGCTCACGGGGCATGGCCATGGAATCCGTGGTGCAAGCCATCATGGAACGGTAAGCACCTTATTATAGGCGCCGGAACCACCGACAACCATAAGGGGCGCAAAGAGAAAAAAACCTATTAAAGCAAAAAGGCCTACAATGATCTACCACCTCCTTTACCCGCTGCACACTTCGATTTCGGCCTTCAATGTGTTCCGGTACATCACCTTCCGGAGCATCTATGCAATATTGACTTCATTTTTGATCTGCTTTGTCCTGGGCCCCTGGGTTATCGGCAAGCTACGCCAACTGCAGGTGGGCCAGTTTATTCGCGAAGAGGGACCTCAGACCCATCAACAAAAGGCCGGAACCCCCACCATGGGGGGCACCCTCATCTTGTTTGCCGTGGCCGTCTCCACACTGCTATGGGCCGATCTGACCAATTTCTTCGTATGGATCGTTCTATTGGTGTTGATAGGATTCGGCATGATCGGATTTGTGGACGACTACCTGATGCTCATCAAAAAGCGCAGCAAAGGTCTCAGCGGCCGCGGCAAACTGATCTGGCAAACGTTACTGGCCGGCGTCGCCGGCCTTCTGGTGGTGAATCATCCAGGATTCGACACCCAGGTGACCATACCGTTTATCAAGTTTTTCACCCCTGACCTGGGGTGGGCCTACATCTTGTTCGCCGTCTTCGTCATCGTGGGCGCTTCCAATGCCGTCAACTTGACCGACGGCCTGGACGGTCTGGCCATCGGTCCGGTGACCATCGCCGCGGCCACCTATATGGTGTTCGCCTATGTCGCCGGCAACATTAAAATATCCGATTATCTGCAGATCAACTTTGTCTCTGGTTGCGGCGAGGTAACCATCTTCTGTGGAGCCATGATCGGTGCCGGATTGGGATTTCTATGGTTCAACACCTATCCGGCCCAGGTTTTTATGGGAGATGTGGGCTCCCTCTCCCTGGGCGCCAGCCTGGGGGCAGTGGCGGTGATCACCAAACAAGAACTTCTCCTGGCTTTGGTGGGCGGTCTCTTTGTCATGGAGGCGTTGTCGGTCATTTTCCAGGTCGGTTTTTTCAAGGTGAGCAATGGCAAGCGCATTTTCCGCATGGCACCCCTGCATCACCATTTTGAACTCAAAGGATGGCCCGAACCCAAGGTCATTGTGCGATTCTGGATCATTGCCATCGCACTGGCCTTGATCAGCATGAGCACCCTAAAATTGCGGTAGGAATCATGACGCTGGACGGTCAACATGTGGTGGTGGTCGGTCTGGCCCGTTCGGGATTGGCCGTGGCCTGCTTTTTAAAGCGCCACGGGGCCCGGGTAACGGTGACCGACCGCAGCGGCGAGCAGGCGCTGGGCCCCTTTATCGCGCAGGCACGCCGGCTGGATGTCGCCCTGGAACTGGGCGGTCATCGCGACGAAACCATGCTGGCCGCCGATCTGATCGTGGTCAGCCCGGGCGTGCCCCACACCATCGCTCCCCTGGCCCTGGCCCGCACCCAGGGCATTGCGGTGGTCGGCGAGGTCGAACTGGCCGCCCGCTTTATTCAACGACCCATCCTGGCGATCAGCGGCACCAACGGTAAAACCACCACCACTGAATTGCTGGGACGCATGCTGACCCAAGCGGATATGCGGGTCTTTGTGGGCGGGAACATCGGCACCCCGTTGGTCGAGATTGCCGGCCAGGATGCGCATTTGGATGCCATCGTGGCCGAGATCAGCAGTTTTCAATTGGACACCATCGATCGGTTCGCCCCCCATGTGGCCGTGCTGCTCAATATTTCGCCCGACCACCTCGATCGCTACCCGTCCGAGGCGGCCTATGCCGCGTCCAAGGGCCGCCTGTTTGAAAACCAGGGCGACAGGGATATTGCAGTATGCAACGGCAACGACTCCCGGGTTCAGGCGCAGTGCCGCACCATCGGCAGCCGGTTGTACAATTTCTATAGCCACACGTCCCGAAAAGGAACCAGTGGCTTTCCGGGGGCCATGATCACACCCCACCAAATAACCGCGCGAATACCCGGCGTCACCGAGGCGGCCATTGATACAACGCACAGTCCGCTCATCGGCCCCCACAACCGGGAGAATATAGCCGCCGCCACACTGGCCGCCCTTTCGGTGGGCGCGCCGCCGGCAGCCATTCAAAAGACGGTGGACACATTCAAGGCCTTGCCCCATCGTCTTGAGCCTGTGGGCACGGTGGCCGGCATCCATTTTGTCAACGACTCCAAAGCCACCAACGTGGATGCGGTGGTGCGCGCCCTGGAGTGCTTTGACGGGCCGGTCGTATTGATCATGGGCGGCCGCAATAAAGGATGCGATTTCAGCCCGCTGCACAGCCCCACGCAAAGTCGGGTACGAAAATTGATCGTTATCGGCGAGGCCAAGGAGAAGATTCTGCACGCCCTGCAAACGGCGCCCTCCCATGGCACCGACAGCGCGACCGACCTGACCGCTGCCGTGCGGCAAGCATTTGATGCCGCCCGGCCGGGAGATACGGTGTTGCTCTCGCCGGCTTGTGCCAGTTTCGATATGTTCACCAGCTATACCGAGCGGGGTGACACGTTCCGCCGCGCGGTGGAGGCACTGGCATGACGCGCGCCCCATCCAAAACGGCCGCACCCGCCCATTACGATGTGCAACTGCTCTTTGCTGTCCTCTTTTTAGTGGGCATCGGCATTGTCATGGTTTACAGCGCCAGCTCGGCCGTGGCCATGAAGAAGTTCGGCAGCGACACTTTCTTCCTGAAACGCCAGGCCCTCTTCTCGGGATTGGGGATCGTGGCCCTGGTGTTGTTCAGCCACTTGCCCTTCAGGCTTTACCGCGCACTGACCTATCCCATTTTATTCCTGGCGCTGGCGCTGCTTCTGGCCGTGCATGTGCCCGGTTTGGGGGTGTCGGCCGGCGGCTCATTGCGCTGGCTGCGATTCGGGTCTGTCAACTTCCAACCGGTGGAAGCAGCCCGGCTGGCGATGATCACCTACCTGGCATATTCCTTGAGCAAAAAGCAGGAATTGCTGTCCGACTTCAGCATCGGATTCATCCCCCATGTGTTGATCCTGCTCATCTTCAGCGTGCCGCTGATGCTGCAGCCCGATTTCGGTTCGGTGGTCATTTTCGCCGCGCTCACTTGGTTGATGATGTTCGTTGCCGGGGTTCCGACGCGACATCTGATGACCGCTCTGTTGGTAATCCTGCCGGCCACCTACATGCTAATGGTCAATGCCACCTACCGGTTGAAGCGGCTGATCAGCTTTCTTGATCCGTGGGACTATCCGGCCAAGGAAGGCTACCAGATCATCCACGCCTTGATGGCTTTCGGCACCGGCGGCTTGTGGGGCACCGGCATCGGCAAAGGCTACCAGAAGCTCTTTTATCTGCCCGAGCCGCATACCGATTTTATTTTTGCCGTCATCGGTGAGGAGTTGGGCTTCTGGGGCGTGATGCTCATCCTGGGTCTGTATGCCGTGCTGCTGTGGCGCGGCATCCGCATCGCCGCGAGCTGCAGCGATACGTTCGGCATGTTGATGGCTGCCGGCATCACCTTTGCCCTTGCCTTGCAGTTTTCCATCAACATGGGCGTATGTTTGGGACTTTTGCCGACAAAGGGATTGACCCTGCCATTTTTAAGCTACGGCGGCTCGTCGCTGCTGATCAACATGGCTGCGGTGGGCATTTTGATGAATGTGGGAGCACATCATGCCAAGCGTGCGTAAACCATCGATAGAAACGCACAGTCATCGCCTGGTGGTGGCCGGCGGCGGCACGGGCGGGCATCTTTTCCCCGGCATCGCCCTGGCGCAGGCGTTTATGGCCAGAAGGCTGGGCAACCAAGTACTGTTCATCAATGCCGGCCGGTATCTGGACGTGACGGTATTACAGCAATCGGCATGGCCTTATGCCACCATCCCCATCGAAGGCATTAAAGGACGCGGCATGTTCAACCAACTCAAAACGGTTGGCATGATACCCCGCTCCATTTGGCGCGCGGCAAGCATTCTCAAATCCTTCTCACCTCACGTGGTGTTGGGAGTAGGCGGTTACTCGGCCGGACCCGTGGTGGTGGCGGCCTGGTGCATGGGCATCCCTACCGTGCTGCACGAACAGAACCGGCTGCCGGGCATGACCAATCGACTGCTACACCGCATCGTCAAGCGCATCTACCTGACCTTTGCCGACGACGCCCGCCGCTTCGACACCAGCAAGACCCTGGTGGCCGGCAACCCGGTGCGTGATGAATTTCTGATCCTGGGTGATCAACACCTCGTCCGCGATGACCCGAACCGGTTCAACCTCTTGATATTGGGCGGCAGTCAGGGCGCCCGCGCCATTAACCAGGCCGTGATGGATGCCATCCCCAGACTGGCGCAACTTACTGGCTTGAAGGTGGTCCATCAGACCGGCGCCCAGGATGAAGCCGCCGTGGCCCAGGCATATAAAGCGGGGGGCATCACGGCCACCGCCCAGCGCTTTTTCAAGAACATCGCAACACATTATCAGCAAGCGGATTTGATCATTGCCAGAGCCGGTGCAACTACCGTGGCCGAAATCACCGTTGTGGGCCGTGCGGCCATTTTCGTGCCTTATCCCCACGCCGCCGACGACCATCAGACCAGCAATGCCCAAGCACTGGTGGCGGCCGGCGCCGCGGAAATGATAATTCAGTCCGAATTGAACGGTCCGCTGCTCGGCGCCACCATCGCGCACCACATGCGCCACCGTGAGC
>JABDRH010000339.1 GCA_013041835.1 Desulfatitalea sp.
CTATGCTCGTCGGCCGCGACACCCAACTGCACGAATTGATGATCCTGTTCGGTACCCTGGGTGGCTTGGTGTTTTTCGGAGTGGCGGGTGTCATTATCGGCCCCATCATCGCAGCCTTGTTCGTAACGGTGTGGGACATTTACGGTGCGGCCTTTAAAGAGGTGCTGCCCGAAGTGGCCGAGACCGAAACGGCGGCGGCGCACGAGATTGAACAGGATCCCCCCCCTGAAACCCATTAATCCGGATCGGTGGTCGCGCGGTTAGGGTGCAGGAATGAAAAGCATTCTGTCCCCAGCGTTCATCAATTGAATTGATTGACTTAATGTCCGAAATGCGATAGGCACACATCAATTATCCCACCCGGCTTCCAGGACAGCGTCCAGTGTAAATATCGATCTCGTTGACGCTAGCGGGCCGCACGACAAGCTTCCATTACGAGTTAGGATAGACCGATGCGTCGCTATACGAAAATGCGCATGGCAACGCGTACTATAGACAATTCATATCTTAGTCTGCAGTGATCGGAGGTAATATGAGCAAAGAAATAAAGATAATGACGCTGGGTTTTATAGTTTTTTTTGCAGGGTGTATTTTGCCTTCCGGGCCGGAACCGCTGAATGTAACTGCCAGCACAGACCAGACGGGTATGATCATTCTGAATTGGGACCCAACAGAAAATGCCGTTTCCTACAATATCTACCGGTCGGATGACTGCAGCGGCGAATTTGAACTGATTGCTGGATCACAAGTGGATGTATCATATACCGATACGTCACTCAAAGCAGGAGGTCAAGCCTATTACAAAGTCTCTTCCATCAACGCATCAGGCATGGAAGAGAGCATGAGTGACTGTGTCTATGGCAAAGCACTCTGTGCAGGTCTCGTATGGGAAGGGGACTACACAATATCAGAACCGCTGGATGTGGATCAAATTTCGGGCTACTCCGAGATAACAGGGAACCTGACAATTGCAGGGGATGATATTGAAAACCTCGACGGCCTTGAATGTTTAAATGCGGTGGGAGGCAACCTGGATATCGGTGTCTTTAGATTCGGTGGTATGATTGATAATCCTCTTTTGACAGACATTAACGGCCTTGAAAACCTGACATCGGTTGGTGGTTATTTCAATATCGCAACAAACACCGTGCTTGAATCACTGGAGGGCCTGAACAGCCTGGAGTCCATTGGAAAGCACCTCTATATATTATCTAACAGCAGCCTTGAAAAAATTAATGGGTTTAACAGCCTTACCACAGTCTCTGAGTTTCTAATGATAACCAGAAACCCGTCATTAATTTCCATTGAAGGCTTCAACCGTCTTAAGTTTACGGGCAGGGATCTGATTATAAATGAAAATTCTGCGCTTGAGCATATCGACGCCTTCCCTGAAATGACATCCGTTGGGACTGTAGGCTCAATGCAAGGCAGTCCAGGTACGCATGGAGGTTTGTCCATTGGCTTGAACCCGATGCTGTCAACCATCAGAATACTGAACAATATTTCATCACTGGAAGGAGGTGGATTGGGCATTGCAATCAATCCGTCCCTTACAAATATATCAGGCACTGAGAACCTGACTTCAATAGCAGGAGATCTCGCTATCATTTATAATGACCGGCTTGCAGGTCTTGACGGTTTCAGCAATTTAGAATCAGTGGCGGGCGATCTCTGGATTTTCTGCAACGCGGAAGTGCCCGAAACGCAACCGGAAGAATTAAAAAACCGGCTGCTGTCTGAAGGATGGGCCGGTTGCTGGGACTTCACCTGCGATGATCTATTTGAGTGCGATTTAACAAACTAGCGCTTTAAAACGAATCGTATCGCCGGTTAAAGGGGATTATTTTTTTCCTGCACCATAGAACACATTTTCTGCAGGTTGACAGCCCTTCCGATTTCATCTATGAAAACGATCTCTGAAAAGGGGTGTGTTCGCATGCCCTATGGCGGCTGACTTACCGTATTGCCTGACCGGGTGTGCCCACCCTCCCAAGCCGTCGGAAACAACCTGAAAATACAGAATATTCGATGGGTAATGCAAAGGGAAAGCCAATTGGAGCAACTTAAGGAGAGTGCATATGATCCATGTTGAGGGGTTAACCAAGTACTACGACGATTTTTGCGCCGTGGACCACATCGACCTCGATATCAAGGGGGGGGAAATCGTGGGATTGCTCGGCCCCAACGGCGCCGGCAAGACCACCACGCTGCGGATGCTGACCGGCTACTTCCAACCCAGCATGGGGGACATCCGCGTCAAGGAGTTCTCCATTCACCAGGATTCGCTGGCCATCAAGCGCCTCATCGGCTACCTGCCCGAATCCGCGCCCTTGTACAAAGGCATGATTGTGTATGACTACCTGAATCACGTGGCCAGCATCCGCGGCCTGGAAAACGGCGCCAAGCAGCGCCGCCTGGCCGAACTGGCGGATATGTGCGGTTTGCGCGAGATCATGCACAAGACCATCGAAACGCTGTCCAAGGGCCTCAAACAACGGGTCGGGCTGGCCCACGCCATGATGAGCGATCCGGAAATCCTGGTGCTCGATGAGCCCACTTCGGGACTTGATCCCAACCAAATCGTGGAAATCCGAGAAATCATCCGGCGCATCGGCGAACACAAGACTGTCATCCTCTCCACCCACATTCTCAGTGAGGCCGAGGCCACTTGCGACCGCATCATCATTATCAATCGCGGTAAAATCGTGGCCGACGGCAGCACCCAGGATCTCACCGCCCAACAGGGCAGGGAAAAACAGATCCAAATTGGCCTGCTGAGCGCCTCGGCCGAAGCGGTCACGGCTCAGATAGGCGCCGTTCCCGGTATCATGCGCGTCGAACCCATGGCGTCCCAGGAAGACAACCTGTTGCGGGTCAACGTCATATGCGACGCCCAGACCGATGCCCGGGCCGATTTATATGCGGCCATCAAGGCCACGGATTGGATTTTGGTGGAGATGAGCCGTGAGACCCAAACCCTTGAAACCATATTCCGAGAGTTGACCAGGGAGAATTAATATGCGGCAAGCCATTCTGATTT
Source organism: Desulfatitalea sp. (assembly GCA_013041835.1). Classification (GTDB taxonomy): domain Bacteria; phylum Desulfobacterota; class Desulfobacteria; order Desulfobacterales; family Desulfosarcinaceae; genus Desulfatitalea. The sequence goes on from JABDRH010000339.1 coordinate 3,041, forward strand.
TCAACAAAGAATTTCGCGACTACTTCGCGTCGCCCATCGCCTACATCGTTATCGCCATTTTCCTGGCCGTGATCGGGTGGCTCTTTTTTTCCACCTTTTTCCTTTTTGACCAGGCCGATATGAGAGGCTTTTTCGGCCTGCTGCCTATTTTCTTCGCCTTAGTGGTGCCCATCGTCACCATGCGGCTTTTTTCCGAAGAGCTCAACGTAGGCTCCTACGAACTGCTGCTGACCCTGCCGGTCACCTTCCGCGACATCATCGTGGGCAAATATTTGGCCGCGGTCGCTTTCGTGGCGGCCCTGCTGGTGCCCACCCTGGCCTATCCCATCTTCATCAGCTTCCTCGGCGATCTGGACTGGGGGGTCGTGGCCGGCGGTTATGTGGGTGCGCTTTTGCTGGGCAGCGCTTATGCCGCCATCGGCCTTTTCGCCTCATCTCTGACACGCAATCAAATTATTGCCTGTATCGTGGCCATCGTCATCTGTATCCCGCTGGCCATCTTCGACCAGATGCTTTACTTCTTTCCCCAAAGCATCCTGGATGTGTTCAGCTATCTGAGCGCCAACGCCCATTTCAGCAATATCGCCAAAGGCATCATCGATTCGCGGGACCTGGTGTATTTTCTAAGCATCGCTTTCATCGGATTGTACGCCACTCACCTGGTCATGGAAGAAAAATAGCAAAGGATAGAGGATATGAACGCCAAATCTCAACGGTCAAGCAAATACTTTAAATTCGCACTATACCTGGTCGTTGTAGTGCTGATCAACGTGGCCGGCATCACCCTCTTTTTCAGAGTCGACATGACCGGCAACCAACTATTTTCGCTCTCCCCGATCAGCCGGCAGGTAAGCGCCACGCTCAGTGAACCGCTGACCATCAAGGTCTTTTTTACAAAAGACCTGCCCGCACCGCATAACACCACCGAGCTGTACTTGCGCGACCTGCTCAATGAGTATGCCCTGTACAACAAAAAGCATTTCAAGGTGCAGTTCTACAACGTGAGCGCAGAAACTGAAGGAATCAGCGATCAAGCGCGTGAAAATCAGCAGATGGCGCGCGATTATGGCATCCAGCCGGTGCAGATCCAAATCGTGGAAGAAGACGAGGTGAAATTCAAACAGGCCTACATGGGCC
>JABDRH010000396.1 GCA_013041835.1 Desulfatitalea sp.
CTCGTTGCCCGCCCGGGCGATAATTTTCAGTTCCGGCACCAGTTGGCGGGCCGTCAGGACCAGGAAGACATTGTCCGTATCCGTGGCCAGGACAGCGACCAGGGTCTTGGCGCGAAGGATGCCGGCCTTGAGCAGCACGGCTTCGTCGCCGGCATCGCCGATAATGAAATCGATCTTCATCTCTTCCAGGGCCTGCGTCATTTCGAGGCTCTTTTCGATGACCACCAGATCAAAATGCTCCCTGCGCAGTTTTTCCACGATCACCTTGCCGATGCGGCCGAATCCACAAATGATGAAGTGATCCTTGAGCCGTGAAAGTCGCCTGTCCAATCGTCTTCTCCCCATTAGATGCCGAACGCGGCCTTCCACCATGAACTGGACCACGGCGCCGCCCACATAGAGAAAAAAGCCGACGCCGAGAAGAATCAGTATGATGGAATAGATACGCCCCATGGTGGTCAGGGCATGCACCTCACCATATCCCACCGTGGCCAGGGTGGTGATGGTCATGAACAGTGAATCCAGGGCATTCCACCCTTCAATGAGCATGTAACCCAGGGTGCCCACCAGCACGAGAAGAATCGAGAGGGCCACGGAGATGATAAAATGTTTGGTGTTTTCCATTGACGCCAAAATTTCAATAAAAGCTTCGGTACTTATACAATAGTCGGCATTGATAGCCAATTCATTTTTTTTAGTATTTTTATGGGGATAGATGGGGGAATGGGTGAAATAACCAACTGTAAATATTACAAAGGTTGACCGTTCCCGCTGCCTCTGATAGAGGGTCTGCGGGAGAAAACGCCGATGAAATATGACCGCCTGCGTTATGATATGGTGGAAAAACAAATCGCGGCCCGTGGCATCACGAACATCAAGGTGCTGGCCGCCATGCACACAGTGCCACGCCATCTGTTTGTTAGCGAGGCGCTCATGGATCAGGCCTATAGCGATTTTCCCCTGCCCATCGGCGAGCAGCAGACCATCTCTCAACCCTTTATCGTGGCGGAAATGACCCAGGCCCTGATGCTGACCGACACCGATCGGGTGCTTGAGATCGGCACCGGTTCGGGGTACCAGGCGGCGATTTTGTCCCAGATCGCCTACCGGGTGTACACCGTCGAGCGCATCCACAGCCTGTATGTCAAAGCACGCAAGCTGTTCGATCAACTGGGCTATCACAACATCATCATGCGTTACTCGGACGGCACTTCGGGCTGGAAGGACGAGAGCCCCTTTGACGCCATCATCGTCACAGCCGGCGCGCCGGAAATTCCCGCCTACCTGGTCAATCAACTCGCCGTGGGCGGACGCATGGTCATCCCGGTGGGCAGTCAATACTCGCAGGATCTGATCAAGCTGGTGCGTGACGAAAAGGGCATCCATCAGACCAACCTTGGGGGCTGCCGGTTCGTCAAACTTGTGGGCGAGCACGGTTGGAAGAAAGCATAGCCACCCATTCAAGAAGACTAAACGGATAAAGATTCAAAAATGCTGAGACGACTGTACGATTGGGTGCTTCGATGGGCGAAAACGCCCTATGCGGCTTGGGCGCTGTTTGTGTTGGCCTTTGCCGAGGCTTCTTTTTTCCCTATCCCGCCGGATGTATTGCTCATCGCCTTGGCCGTGGCCAGGCCGCCCAAGGCCTTCAAGTACGCGCTGGTCTGCTCCTTGGGCTCATTTTTGGGCGGATGCTGTGGTTATCTGATCGGTTACGGTTTCATGGCCGGCATCGGCCAGCACATCGTGGATCTGTACCAATTTACCGACAAGGTGGATTACATCGAAACACTTTATCAGCGCTATGATGCGTGGGCCGTGGGCATCGCCGGCTTCACGCCGATTCCCTATAAGGTCTTCACCATTGCCGCGGGCATGTTCAAGATCGATTTTTGGGTGTTTGCCATGGCTTCCCTGGCTTCACGGTCGGCGCGTTTCTTCCTGGTGGGCGGCTTGATCTATTTGTTCGGCCCGAACATTCAATCGTTCATCAACCGGTATTTCGACCTGTTGGCCGTGGCCTTCACGGTGTTGCTGATATTGGGCTTCGTGGTGATCAAATTTGTGCTGTGACAAAAATCGCCTAAATATCCTTGATCAATCGATTGGCCGCTGAATCTCTCAGGGTTCGATCCACGGCCGCCAGGGATTGGCGAACCTTCTCGTATGCCGCGTTGGATTCTTCGAACAACTGCGGGTCGGCGTCACCGCCGTCCCATGTCGAGAGCATGTCGGCAATGGTGATGCCCTGAATATCGCGTGCCGGCTGAAATCCGGTTGCCGCATCCGCGTGGCGCAACACCTCGGACAACAGACCGCATTGCACCAGCCGGTCGGTGAGCTGCACGATAAAACCATGCGGCAGACGCAGCTCCCGCGCCAGTTCCTGCGTATCGGCCGCCGGTGCGCCCGTTTGGAACCGGCCGATGACATGGCGCAGCAGGTACAGGGCATATTGCCTCCGGGACCCGGCGCCGGTTTCCTGATAATCCAATTGGCTCGCATGTTGATCCGCGTGTTGGTGCGCGTAAGCGATTTGAGCGCCGAACAGCACAATGATCCAGCTCAATTGAATCCAAATGAGAAAAAAGGGCAACGCCGCGAAGCTGCCGTAGACCGCATTGTAATTGGCCAGCAGCACCTGGGCGTGAATATAGACCGCCTGGGAGAGCTGGTAGATGGTGCCTGCGATCAATCCCGCGACGACGGCCGAGCGAATACGCACACGGGTGTTGGGCATCACCTGGTAGATCAAAAAAAAGAGCAGCCAGATCAGCCCGTAGGGCACCAGTTTGAGCAGAAAGAAGATGGCCGGCCCCATCACATCCTGAATGGGCAGCCGGTGGGTGATGCTGGTCACCTGGGTCCGTATGTACACGTTGACGCTGCTGGAGATGATCACCAACAGTGGGCTGATCACCATGATGGTGAGATAATCGGTGAATTTTCGGATCGTGGAACGTGACCTGACGCGCCAGATGGTGTTCAGCGAGCCTTCGATATGATTGAGCACCTTCAGGGCCGACCAGAAGAGAATAACCACGCCGATGCCGGCGATGAGCCCGCCCTGGGTATTTTCCAGCAGGTTGCGTGAGAAAGCGATGATACGTTCCACCACCGCTTCTTGCCCCTCCAGCCGCTGATAGAGCTGGGTCTCCAGCCGTTGTTCGAGGCCGAACCCTTTGGCGATGCCGAAGGCCAGGGCCGCCACCGGCACCACCGCCAGCAGGCTGTAGAAGGTCAACGCCGAGGCGCGCAAGGCGCAATGGTCGTTGACATACTTTTTAACCGCCAGCACCAACACCCGCAGCGCCCGGATTGACATGGCCCGAACACGGCCCTGATCGCGACAATCCAGACGCCACAGTCGCTGACTCAAAAATTCCGATACCGTTGTCCTGATGTGCGGCAGATCCGCCATTTGGATGCGCCTTTACGCGTCGCCCCTGGCCAGGCGGCGTCGATAGGTGGGTGAATCCGGGAAGTCGCGCCACATCGCAGGTGACCGGTCACCGGATGCCGCAACACATCAACCGATCAGCCCATCAGCTCCGTTTTCCAAACGATTCGGTCAACCGCACCGCCGTTATCTCACCGCGCGCGCAGACCTGGTCGTTTACCAACAGGGTCATGTGCACGACCACCTTGCGCGCCTTGATTTCCACCACTTTTCCGCGGACCTCCAAGGGTGCGTCGATGGGGGTGGGCTTCAGATAGTCCACATGCAAGGAAGCGGTAACGAAGCGGAAATCCTCCCCCGTGCCCATGGGCCGTCCCGCCGCCCGGTACGCCGCCGCCGCCGCGGTGCCGGTGCCGTGGCAATCCATCACCGATGCGATCAGCCCGCCGTACACAAAACCGGGCACAGCGGTATGGTAGGTAGCGGGCGTAAACCGGCACACCGATTCTTCACCTTCCCAGTAGCTTTTGATTTGCAGACCGTGTGCATTGAGC
>JABDRH010000405.1 GCA_013041835.1 Desulfatitalea sp.
CATGCCGGTCGTATCGTACGGGATGCTGAAATTGACCTTGATGTTGCGCTGCGGACGGATTCCCATGCCCCCGATAATGACATCGAATTTACCGGTGAGAAGGGCCGGAATGATACCAGCCCATTTCGTGGGGACAAATGCAACTTTGACACCCATGTCATCTGCCAGTCGAGTCGCCACGTCGATTTCGAAACCGATCAGCTTTCCCGTTTTGTCCTTCATTGCCCAGGGGACAAACGTGGACATGCCAACCCGCAGGATACCGCGCTTCATGACCTGTTCAATGGTGCCTTCTTTCGCCACCTCTTCCGTCGATTTTTTTTCACAGGCTGCAATTCCTACGGTAAAGATGATAAAAATAATAACCACAGTCCAGACGGAAAACGACCTGATGTTCATATCTTTCCTCCTTTATTCGTCAGAACGCTTTTACGCCGGAATCCGGAGACGATGTTCCAGGAGACCGACGGCCAATGAAAGGGTCACCGTAATGATAAAATAGATGAAGGCAACCGTAAACCATATTTCAAATGTCAGAAATGTTTCCGCGATAATCGCCTGCCCCTGCATGGTGAGGTCGTAAATGGCAATGGTGCTGACCAGGGCCGAGTCTTTTACGAGGGAGATGGCCTGGCTCGTCAGGGGCGGCAGCATCCACCTGACGGCCTGGGGCAAAATTACAAACCGGTAGGTCTGGGCGGTGCTCAGACCACTGCTGTAAGCGGCTTCCCACTGTTCCTTCTGGATAGAGACGATCCCGGCACGAAATATCTCCGAGGCGTATGCCCCTTCAAAGAGACTGAGAGCAAGCACAGCCGACGTGAAACGTCCGATATCGAGGACCGGTGCCAGGACAAAATATATAAAGAATATTTGGACAAGCAGGGGAGTATTGCGGATAAATTCCAGGTATCCTCTGGCAATTATCCTTGCGACGAGGGAGTGAGATAGTCTGAACAGCGCCGTGATCAAACCGATGGCACATGCCAGAACAAGACTCACCACGGTGATCTTCAGGGTAAGGATCAAACCGTCAATGAGTGGTCCCGCGATGAGACGGCCATTTTCGAGCGAAAAGAGATACCGGGGCACCCGATACCACTGCCACTGATATCCCAGCCCCTCAGTGCCTCGGGCAAGGAACCAGGTAAGCACTGCTGCAAGGAGCAGGTACTTGCCGACATCGAGAAATATGGAAATAGCTATGGCAGACTGGTTTTGTTTTTTCAACGACACCACATGCCTTCCTGGTAAAGCAAAGGAACGTTACGAAATATTGTTCTCCATACTCAATGCTACGGGGTATTTCAGTGCCTTTTGTGATTGGATCAATATTTCATTACCATTTTTATACCATTTTCCACAAAGGAAAAAAAGGAAGGTCACAGACATGCGTATTTTTCTCAATCTTACGCACCTTTCTCAGATCCCTTAAGCCTTAGGCCTTTGCTTGGTCGTTGCCACGAACAACTAACGACGGACAACGGACGTTTTTTTCTTTTCCTGACCGCTGATTGCTGAAAACTGAATACTGATAGCTATTTACATGTAGATTGGTGTCAGGATTGAATCTGAGGATTTGATCACCGGCGAAATCAGGCATACGGCCTCTGCCTACCTCACCTTTGTGGCCCTCGATAACAAGGGCAAGCCGATAGCATTGCCGTCACTTATTCTTGAAACCAGGGGGCAAAAGTGCAGGAATCGCAAGGCACTGGCAAGGAAAAAGACGAGACTTGCTGAAAAAAAAATGAAAAAGAATGCCAGGACAACACGGAAGCCTGACCCCTCTTGTCCCCGTCTCACGGCACGATCAGGACGAGCGCAACGAGGGCTACTGCAACGCCGAACCACTGCCGCGGAGCCAGGCGCTCTCTGAGGATAAGCCAGGCCAGGAAAACGGTCCCGGCGGGATAGAGGGAGGTGAGCGTCGTCGATATGTCGAGCCTTCCCAGGCGGGATGCCAAGGCGAAGAGAATGTTGCCAGCGGCGTCGAATGTACCCGCCAGGACGATGATAATCATCTGACGGTTCCACGGCACCTGTACCTTTTGTCGGCGCGCTACGATGAGTGCCAAGATCATAGTAATAGATACGACCCTCGCCGTGGCCAGCGGCCAGAAGATCGCGGTTTCGCTGACCTGATCGATGAAGATAAAGAAGAAACCAAATCCCACCCCGGCCAGAATCGGCAGGCCCAGTTCGCGCGGGTGAACTGATGCGGCACCGCCCCCACCGGCGAGACACCAGATCGCACAAACTCCCAGCAGTAGTCCGAGGAGCTGACCCGTCGTCGGCACCCCTTCCATTAATATACCGATTATGATGGGTAGAACAGCCCCGACAACGGCGCTGACCGGGGCCACGATCCCCATGCGTCCCCGGGCGAGTCCGATGTACAGCGCCGCGAGGCCTATCGTCCCGGAAAGACCGGCCAATCCGCCAAACACCAGATTATTCCCGGAGGGTATCGGCTCCTCCAGCACCACAGCTAGTCCGGCCAGCAGGGCAAGACCGAAGAGTTGCGATATGACAAGGACATTGTACACTCTGATCCGTTTGGTCGCGAATCCGCCGCAGAAATCCCCTGTACCGTAACTCGCCGCTGCGGCAATGCCGCAGATAATTGCCAGTGCTTCAGATCCCATCTCCTGTGATGTGCCTCTCACACGTGTGACATACTTTCAAGAATAGGGTTCTTAGTGCTTTCTTACTGTAATGTCAAGAGAACTGCGGGGTATGGGGCGCATTATGAATAACGTTTTCCTTGCCGGAAAGCCCCGCCCTGCGGGCGGGGAAATTAACCGCGGCTAACGATAAATGGCTCCTGTTTTATCCCTGACTACTGGCTCCTGTCTACTGGCTCCTTCTTTTTTTACTTGCTAAGCAGAGGGCCTTGGTTTACACTTCGCCGTTTGCTTTGAAGCACTCTTGTTTCAGGCAAGATATTAACGAAAGGTAAGGAGTAAAAAATGACCGGACAAGACAAACAGCGCCAAGTTCCCGATGAAGACGGATTTTTTGGAAAGTACGGCGGTAAGTTTCTGCCTCCTGAATTGGAGAAGCCCTTCGCTGAAATCACCGAGGCGTACCATAGGATTGAAAACGATGCCACCTTCATTGCCGAGCTGCGCTATATCCGCAAACATTTTCAGGGCCGACCGACACCGGTGTATCATGCACGGACATTGTCACTGCAAAATGGCGGGGCTCAAATCTATCTGAAACGTGAAGACCTGAATCATACCGGTGCACACAAGCTGAACCACTGCATGGGCGAGGTCCTTCTTGCAAAATATATGGGCAAAAAGCGTGTCATCGCCGAAACCGGTGCGGGACAGCATGGAGTGGCACTGGCCACGGCTGCCGCCTATTTCGGACTGGGATGCGAAATACATATGGGCGAAGTCGACATTGTCAAACAAGCACCGAATGTCAGCCGTATGAAGTTGCTGGGCGCGAAAGTAGTGCCGGTCACCCATGGCCTCAAAACGCTTAAAGAGGCAGTCGACTCGGCGTTCGAAGCATACCTTGCGGACTACGGGAACTCCATTTACTGTATCGGCTCTGTTGTGGGTCCCCATCCATTCCCGCTCATGGTGCGTGATTTTCAGCGTATTGTGGGTATCGAGGCCCGCGAACAGTTTTTTGAAATGACCGGGAATCTCCCCGATGCGGTCTGTGCCTGTGTCGGAGGCGGGTCAAACGCTATGGGAATTTTTGCACCCTTCCTAAACGACCCCTGCGCCCTGATTGGTGTGGAACCGATGGGAATAGGAGACAAACTTGGTGAACATGCGGCGACGATGACCTACGGGCATGAAGGCATTATCCATGGATTCAAGTGCTATCTGCTGCAAGATGATGAAGGCTCTCCGGCCCCCGTCTACTCCTGCGCCAGCGGACTTGATTATCCGGGCGTCGGTCCTGAACACTGTTATCTGAAAGATGCCGGCCGGGTTGAATATGTGACCTGCTCGGATGATGAATACAAAGACGCATTCTTCAAACTGTGCCGTCTTGAGG
>JABDRH010000407.1 GCA_013041835.1 Desulfatitalea sp.
CTCTTCCCAAAACCCATCGAAACGGCCGCAGGCCACGCAGCATAAATCTAAGGCGGCTGACCCCAAACGCCGGACCCCCTGGGCTGCCGTAAGGCAGCGGGTAAAGCGTGATAGGATCGCTTCCGGCGCAATGGTCCGCACCGTGTAGGGAAAGCCCGTCACCAAAAGGCTCTCCGCCACGGTCCCAACCCGGGAAGTGCAAACCGGCTGCCCGTTCAGTTGGGCGCCCTGCCCTCTGACCGCCGAGAACAACTCGTTGTTGACCGGATTGAATACACATCCAAATATCATCTGGGTTTCCAGCCGGCAGGCAATGGATACGGCAAACAACGGCAGCCGGTGGGCGAAGTTGGTGGTCCCATCCAAAGGATCGATAATCCATTCGTATGGGCCTGCTCCACCCGAACCGCCGCTCTCTTCGGCTAATATGGCATGATCTGGAAAACTGTCGGAAATAGTGGCGATGACTGCCTGTTCGGACGCTACATCGGCCTCGGTCACGAGATCAATGTCCCCTTTTTTCGACACCTTGAACGATCGGTTAAAGAAATCATTGAGGATCTCTCCGGCGCGGTAAGCGGCCCGGATGCCCACTCGGCTGATACGTTCCATGTCCATAAGGAAGCGAGCCTACCTGTTTTTTCCCAGACTTGTCAATCGGAAAAACCCCGCTTTGATCGTTGAATGTAATCGCTCAACTTCTCGATCAAGGGTGGTAAGGTAGTGCGGTCTCGGGCGCTGATGGGAATACCGTCTATACGTTCCGTCAGCAGCGGGAGGCTATCGGGAGAAACCCTATCCATTTTGTTCAAGGCGCGCACCTGGGGCAGGTGTCCCAGGTGCAGTGACTCGAGAATCGATGCCACTGAGCGGATCTGCTCGGCATGGCGCGGGCTACTGATATCAATGACGTGCAGCAGCAGGTCGGCGCTTTCCAGCTCTTCCAGGGTTGCGCGAAAGGCCACCATCAACTCACGGGGCAAATTGCGAATGAATCCCACGGTGTCGGTGATGAGCACCTCTACATCCCGGGGGAAACGCAGCCGGCGGCTGGAAGGGTCCAAGGTGGCGAAAAGCCGGTTTTCCGCGGTCACGTGGCTTTGGGTCAGGGTATTGAGGAGCGTGGATTTACCGGCATTGGTATAGCCGATAATGGATATGATGGGCACCCCTTTTTGCTCCCGGCGACGGCGCTGCTGCTTGCGGTGCCGTTGGACCGCGGCCAGTTCTTTTTCTACCCGGTGGATTCGGTCCCGCACCCGTCTGCGATTGATCTCCAGCTTGGTTTCGCCGGGTCCCCGGCCGCCGATGCCGCCGGTGAGCCGCGACATGGCCGTGTTCTTGGTCACCAGGCGAGGCTGCAGATATTTCAACTGGGCCAGCTCCACTTGAAGTTTGCCCTCTCGGCTGCGGGCCCGCTGGGCAAATATGTCCAGGATAAGCTGGGTGCGGTCGATTACCTTGAGCTCGATGCGATCGGTAATGCTCTTGATCTGTGAGGGATTCAACTCCTGATCGAAGATGATCAGGGTAATGCCCGACTGCATCGCATGAATGGCCAGTTGCTGCAGCTTGCCGCTGCCCATGAGGGTGCGGGCATCGATCTGCGACCGTGTCTGCACCAGGGTGTCCACCACGGCGATGCCGGCACTGCGACACAACTCGCTCAATTCGGCCATGGAATCCATAGCCGATTTCCGGGGCATGGTGGTCACGCTGCAAACCATGGCGCGCTCGATGCCGGCGGCCACGTTGGCCAAGGGGCGCACCTGGGCCATTTCACGCTCCAAGGCATAAATCAGGTCGTTACAACCGATATCCAACTCGTTCGGCCGCAAGGGGTCTCTGATCTCATGGGGCAGTGTATGGGCATCGGCGCCCGGTAGCACATGGGCCCAGTGGATGACGGCGGGACGGCCTTGGACGTCGATGGTCACGGCAGCCATCAGGTCAAGGCGCAGAAGGGCCAAATCGGTCAAGTCGTCCTGGTTCAACGGGTCTTGCTTCAGATGGGTGTGCACGCAGCGAACGCCCCGCAGGCGCCCGGGGTTGAGG
>JABDRH010000411.1 GCA_013041835.1 Desulfatitalea sp.
GGGCGTTGGATGCCCAGTTTTTTCATTCGAAATCTCAGCGTGCTGGCGTTGAGGCCCAACCGGCGTGCGGCGCCACTGGACCCTTCAACGACCCAATCGGTTTTTTCAAGCATATTGATAAGATGCGACCGCTCCACCTCCTGAAGCGTCATCTCCTGGTCCGGTTGCGGGCACGAGGGCGTGGGCAGTTCAATGGTCAGGTTGCCCGCAGGACTGGTGATCGCCGCACGTTCGATCAAATTTTCCAGTTCACGGATATTGCCGGGCCAGGCATAACGCTTGAGCGCATCCAACATCTTCTTTGATATCGTGTTGAATTCTTTTCCAATCCATTTGCTGTATTTTTCCACGAACCATTTGACCAACAACGGGATATCCTCCAGGCGCTCGCGCAGCGGCGGTATGGTAATGGGGAAGACACACAACCGGTACCACAGGTCCTTTCGAAATTTGCCGTCTTCAACATCTTTTTCCAGGTCCCTGTTGGTGGCCGCGATGATCCGTACATGGGTCTTGAGCGTTTCAACCCCACCCACACGCTCGAACTCGCCTTCCTGAAGCACACGAAGCAGTTTGGGTTGCACGTTCAATGGCAATTCACCAATTTCATCCAGAAAAAGGGTCGTGCCGTGAGCCTGCTCAAACCGGCCGATTCGTCTTGTGGCCGCACCGGTAAACGCCCCTTTCTCATGACCAAACAGTTCGCTTTCGATCAGGCTTGGCGTCAAGGCCGCGCAGTTGACCTGGACCAATGGCCGGGTGCGGTGTTTGCTGGTATCGTGAATGGACCGGGCGATCAATCCCTTTCCGGTTCCGGTCTCACCCAGCAAAAGAACCGGGGCATCGGTGGCGGCGACCTGTTTCACTTTTGCCAGCATCCGCTTCAGGGCAGGGCTTTGGCCCACAATATCCCCATGTTCCAGCTTGATTTCCTCGGTCAGGTAGAGGTAATCGGCCTCGATCTGCTCCTTGAGCGTTTTGATCTCGAAAAACGCCGATTGAATTTTTCCCTCGTTTTCCTTTCGGCTGATGGCGTTTGCAAAAACTTCGGCAAAAAGCCGCAGCCGTTGCACCAAATCTTCCGGCCACGACCTGTGATTTCGCGTGGTCGCCACAAGCAGGGCGCCCAACCGGGTTCCGGCAACAGACATCGGAATGGACAAGTAGGACTTTAGGCCGAAACTGCCATATATCTTTTTTAGTGAAGCCGCCTCTTTGGGGAGTTGGTCCGGATGAGAATACTGCACGATCTCGCCGTTAGTCCATTTGTCAAATAAATACGTGAAGTTATCGTAAAATCGATCGTCGCGGACCTTCCATGAGCGCATCAGGGACTCGATGCGCGCATTGTCTTGCTCAGGCCACCAAAAATAGTCCATATCCCAGTAGAACGTTTTACTGGTTTTATTGACAAAATAGATCATACAACGGTCTACGCCGACGAGTCGTCCCAGCCGTTCCAGATCGCTCCGGATCACGTCAACCATCTGATCGCCCGGCAGGTTGATGTATTTTGCGGAGATCCTGCTGAGCAGGTGCTCGAAGCGGGAAAGCGCATCCATCCTTTCCCCTGCCCTCATCCGTTCCAAGGCATTGGCGAGAATCTCCGAGATATAGTGGAGCTGTTCAAGCATCACCGAGTCCCAGGATGGCGCTTTTTTAAGCGAAGCAAAAAAACAACCACCAAATACCGTGGCACCGATCGTCAGCGGCAATGACAGCGCTGAGGTTACACCTTCCCTGGCACAATATTGGCGATCCACCGCAGCATCCTGCGGCAGATCATCCGGAATTTTGGCCAATAAAATGGATTCGCCACGACACAGCTTATCCATAATCCATGGAATGCTTTCGTCTATTTTTTCCAGGGGCGCCGGGTTTACCCGCGAAGCCGTGTAAGAATGGATAACTCGATTTTCATTGGTCGATGGAAAAAACTCGGTGAGGGTAATGCGATCGAAATCCCAGGAGGATCCAATGCGTTTCAACCCGGCGTCAATCTCCTTGCCGATCTTATCGTGAGGTGCGCTGACCAGCCTGGCTGACAGATCGAACAGTATGTCCCTTGTCGATTTCATTGATCCAATCTACCCGTGTGGCACTCAATTGCGCGGCGACGGCCGGTCCGTCAAGCATATGAAACAGGACCTCAAAATGCCCCTACGATTCATCCGAACCCGATACTTTAATTACACATATCATAGAGCCACAATATTTTACGGGTGTCAAGATCAAGCATCATTTAACCCCATGCCGTATAAAAAGATGGCCGAAAGGGAATAAGCCTGTGAAGGAATTGAAATTACCGAATTAGGCAGGAATGTTTTTAACGCTCCGTTGTGACCATTTTGTTAATCAGGCTCGCCTGGTATCCGGCGCCGAATCCGTTGTCGATGTTCAC
>JABDRH010000412.1 GCA_013041835.1 Desulfatitalea sp.
GGCTCGCGCAAAAATAACTTCAGCATTTATCCATCCCGGCTTCAGGTCATCTGGGTCCGATCTGCGGCCCCAAAATCCTCAAAATAGCTTGCTATTGCTCCGGTTTTAGGTCCTTAGATCAAACCCACCTGACCCAAATCCGGGCGCCTAAACGCTGAAGGTATTTTTACGCAAGCCCTAAGACCGGATGTTCAAGCGCGTCGATGGTGGCCAGGGAAAGGAATCGTTTCATGGCGAGCAGATCTCTTACCTTCTGTTTTGCCTGATCCATGGTGACAGCCGTGTTTTTTCCCACAGCCACCTTTGTCGCGCCGGTCATTGCATCAGGCATGGCCACCTGAGAATCATCCTTATTCACCAGGGGAGCTGTACAGGAGAAAACAAAGACAAGAGATATAACAAACAATACCGACAGACAATTCTCTTTCAAGGTCTTTGCTCCGTTTTTTTCTGGTTATGCCCTTCGATAATTTCACACTCTTTAATATAAGATTTACCGCTTTATTCACGCCCATGGGTTCAAACGGTATCTGGCCGATAAAATCCTCCCGGCTCTGGGCAGTATTGGGTAGTATTTGGGTGTACGTGAATATCTATCTGTTCAGTTCCATCTCTCGCAGAAAAATGTTCGCCGTGCTGATCATCTCCCAGCTTACGGAATAAGTTTTCTTCAGATCCCTTAAAAACGTGGTGTAAAAAAACACAGGGGTGCCGTCGGGCAGGCCCAGGGATTCAGCCATATCGTCCGTGCACAAAAAGGGAAGCAAAGACTCTTTTATCTTTATGGGCGCCGACTCTATCCATTGGGTTAGACCGATAATGATCTGCTTTGCGGAATCGTCGTCTTTAAACCCCATTTTTTTCGTCCATTTTTCGGGAAAGTAAAACGTCATCAGCGCCTTGAACCGCAGTTGCCCGGTGAAAACGATGCGGCAATAAAGCCTTAACAACCGCTGATTGACTGCGTCCCCGCTCAGTTCCATGAGCCCCACCAGGCGGGGATTGGGCGTGGTCCACTCCCGGCAGAACTCTTCGATGTTGGCGGTCTTTACCTCGGGGAAGGTCTTTCTGGAACTGATCAGCGTTGCCAGATCAAAAAAGTGCAGTTCCAGCGTTTCGGGAACCGTGGTCCCCCATCCTTGTTTTTTCGTCAAGAGCCCCTCGGCCTCCAATAGATCGAGACTTTTCCGAACGCTGGTCTGGGACATGCCATGTTGGCGGGCAAGCTCCTCGATAGTTCCTATTTTCTCGCCCCTTGGGATCTCTCCGCGAATAATGTCCTGCTTGAGCTTGTGATAAACGCGGAAAAAAAGCGGAATGTTCTGACCTAAGGCCACGCTGATAGTCTCCTTTTATGAAACGGCGTCGGATCTGGATTGGATCCCCTACGCCGTCCGACTTTGCGGCCTATTTCGGATCATCGGATCGGCAATAGGCATTTAAACAAAGGTTTAAAGGGGTTAAAGCATCTTGGCGTAATTAGGGCAACAGGAAAAAGACAAAATAAAGCTTTTTTTTTCTTGACAGCTAATAAAATGAATGTCAAACAAAAGATATGTTTTGTGTATAAAACAACAGACCATCAAACAATATGATTAATCCGGCGGGCTTCGCGTGTCATGCCCGGCCATTCATCAGCAAAACCGGAAGATGCTTGGGGTAAGCATCCACGGACCCATGGCGCCGCATACAGGTCATAATATGGCTAATTTGAAGGAGGTGTTGGATGAATACACAGACCGAGCAGACCGACATACGGCCGAGTGCCTTGGAGGAACTGCTGACACTGCCCCTACGGGGTGAAAATCCGTATATTCTGGATTGGAAGGCCAACGGGGGGAAGGTATTTGCCTATGTTTGCAGCTACGTTCCCGAGGAAATTATCTATGCCGTCAAGGGGGTGGCAAAATCTAGATATCTGCCGGTTCGCCTGGGTGCCGCTGGCTGCAACAATACGGAAGACGCCGACATCGATCTTTCAAGGTGTTTGTGCAGCTTTGCCCGAAGTACGCTGCAGATGGGCCTCGACGGCGCGTATAGTTATCTTGATGGCCTGGTATTCAGCAGCAGTTGCGAGCAAATGAGACGCTCCTTCGAGTTCTGGAGGGATAAGCGCCATCCCGATTTTCTTGCGATGATTTCGGTTCCCCGCACCACCGACACCAACGCGCATTTCGAATGGTATCTCGAGGAAATCAACAACGTACGGACAAAATTTGGACAAAAATACGGGCTGTTGTCGTCCAAGGCGGCGTTAAATGAAACCATCGCGATTTACAACCGGTTCCGGGAACTCATGCTGACGATTTATGCGTTAAGGCTGGGGGATGCCCCCAAGCTGACGGGAACCCAAGCTTTGAAAATCGCCCAGGCCGGCTTCAATATGCCCAAGGAGATTTTCAACACAAAACTGGAAGCCGCCATCGAAGAGATCATGCAGCGGCCGGGTATCACCGATTACCGCGCCCGTGTGCTTTTGGCCGGAAGCCCCGTCGACGATCCGGCGCTGGTTGAGATCATCGAGGGCACCGGCGCGCTGGTGGTCACCGATGCCCTGTGCACCGGCAGAAAATTCATCGAGGGGATGGTGGATGAGGGCTCCGACGATCCGGTCAGGGCCATTGCCAAACGATACTTTTCAAAGGAAACCTGCCCTCGCATGATGGATGGCACCGATTCGCGGGTGGCCTACGTGAAGCGGTTGGCCAAGGAGGCCAACGTTGACGGTGTGATTTTCCAATACATTACCTTCTGCGACAACCACAATATCGAAAACATTATTGAATCGCGTGCTTTGGAAAAGGAAGGCATTCCAACCCTTACCCTGGAAAGGGAATACCAGCCCAAGGACGTGGGCCGGCTTCGAACGCGTGTCCAGGCATTCATGGAGAGAATCAATAAGTAAACAATTCTCAGCGGTTATCCCGGTTGTGGAAGGAGGCAATAAAATGGCGAATCGTGAACTGGAAAAATACGAGTTTCTTCAACGGCTGGACGTCACCTGTGACCTGTTTGCAGGCATGTGCAGCCGAGGCTGGATGACGCCGGAAGAGCTTTTCGACAACATCGATATCCTTTTCGACGATATCGTGAAAGCGCATGGTCATGACAAGGCATATCTTCAGAGCGTGGTGGACAATGTGCATCCGGACCTGGCCGAATCCTTGTTGAAGCCCAAACATGATTTGGACGTGGTCCACTTCGGCAAGGCGCTGAAAGGATACACCACGGCGCTGAACGATCATCTGGCCGCGGGCAAGCCGGTGGTATACAGTTTTCCCACGCTGACCTCGGAGATCTGGTATGCCATGGATATCGTTCCGCTGCACTTCGAATTGTTGTCCGGGCTGCTTTCCGGTGTCTATATCACCGGTGTCGAGGCGGAAGCGGACGCGGCCGCCAAGGAGGGATTCGGCGACCATATCTGTGGATTCACCAAAGGTCCCATCAAGTCCATCGAAATGAACAAGCTGCCCAAGCCCGATATTCTATGTAAAAACGGTTCGCCCTGCGACGCCAGCAATCTGAATTACGTCTACGCCGCCGACCTGCACGACTGTCCGCTGCTGGTGTTGGACTCGCCGTATTACAGCGATGATCGGGCCCTGAAGTACTACACGGAAAACATCATGGAAATGCTGTCCCAGGTGGAAAAGCTGATCGGGCACAAGATCGACGAGGACAAACTGCGCTATCACGTGGACATCAGCAACCAGCAGCTCAAATACTACTACGGCCTTCAAGAATTGCGCAAGCTCAGGCCCTGCCCCGATCCCGGCACACTTCGCTTTTTGGATTTCGGATCATTGGCCATTTGCGGCCATTCGGAAAAGGTGATCGATTATTGCAAGGGACGATATGATCGCGTCAAAGCCCGCGTCGACAACAACGAAACGTTCCTGCCCGAAGGCAAGGAAGAGATTCGCACATTGTGGTCCTGGGGCTGGATCGCCAACATGTGGTGGCTGCCGGACTGGCTGGAAGACCAATTCGCCTCGACCTACATGGAATGTCAGCTCTCCTACATGCCGGGGGACGTGGTCGGGTATGTGGATACCACCAGTTTAAAGACGATGATCGAGGGGCTGGCATGGCGCTCCATCAACTTTTGCATGCACAAGACGGCCATGAGCTATTCGGATATCTGGGTCAACGATTTTCTGAGTATCGCCCAGGCCTACAAGGCGGATGTGGCCCTGTTCGGCGGCAACCGAGCCTGTAAGCATGCCTGGTCCCTTTCCAAGATTTTAAGCGATCTGCTGATGGAAAAGTGCGGCATACCCAGTTTCATCTGGGAGCACGATGTGTGCGATAAGCGCTACACCACCCACAAGGCCACCAAGGACATGTTGACCGAGTTTTTCAGCAGTATTTCGTAAACTTCACGTTGATGGTGATGGCACCAAAAGCCCATTGACGCGCCAATAAGCCAGGAGAAGCAAGGTGATACTCGGATGCGATATCGGCACGGGATACACAAAGGCGGTGGTGATGGACAAGGGCGAGTATCTTTACGGCGCCCATGTCCCCACCAATGCGGACCCCAATGACGCCATGGCGCGCGTGCTCACGGCCATTGAGACGGCCCAAGGCGTTGCCGCCGACGACATGGAAAAAATAGTCATCACCGGTTGGGGCGCGGGCAATGTCACGTTGCCCCACGAAGAGGCGCCCATCATGAAGAGCCTGGCCCGGGCGGCCCTTTGGGATGTGCCCGGCTGCAAAAATGTGCTCTGCATGGGCGCCCAACAGACCGCCATGCTGGCGCTCAACGACAAAGGCATGGTGCTGAACTACCGGCTGAACGACAAATGCGCCTCCGGTGCCGGGGCGTTTTTGGAGATCATCTTCGAGGCGTTGGAGTGCGATTACGACAACAGCGCCGATATCGCGCGCGCGGCGGACAAGCAAATCACCATGAGCAGCCAGTGCGCCGTGTTCGCGGAAAGTGAAGTGGTAAGCCTGGTCAACGATGGGGAATCGGTGGCCAATATCCTGAACGCCATCTTTCGATCCATCGTCTCCAGCACGCGCACCCTTTCCAAGCGGATCAAGATCCTCGGCGATGTCGTGATCTGCGGCGGCCTGGCCAACAACACCCGCATCGTGGAGTTGGCGCAAGAGGCGCTGGAGACAAAACTGCACGTGTTTCGGCCACGTGCGGATTATATCGCGGCCGTGGGGGCCGCCCTGAGCCTGAATGGAGGGCGAAAATGATCTTCGCAGGCGTGGACGTCGGTTCCATGAGTGCCGAGGCGGTGTTGTTCGACGGCGAAAAAATACGCGCCCATTCGACCATCGTCGTTAAGCCCAACCCGCTTCAATCCGCCACCATCGTGATGGATACGGTGCTGGAAGAATCCGGTCTGACCTACGACGATATCACCTATTGCGTGAGCACCGGTTACGGACGTGAACGAATCCCTTTTGCCCAACACGATGTCTCCGAGATCTCCTGCCATGGCAAAGGGGCCGTCTGGGCGGCGCCAACGGTAAGGACGGTCATCGATATCGGCGGCCAGGACAGCAAGGTGATTCGGGTCGACGAAAACGGCGACATGCAGGATTTTGTCATGAACGACAAATGTGCGGCGGGAACGGGGCGTTTCTTAGAGGGGATCGCCAGGACCTTTCATCTGCATGTATCGGATCTGGGGCAATTGGCCCTCGAGGGCACCGACCCGGCGCCCATCAAC
This sequence comes from Desulfatitalea sp., assembly GCA_013041835.1. Taxonomy (GTDB): domain Bacteria; phylum Desulfobacterota; class Desulfobacteria; order Desulfobacterales; family Desulfosarcinaceae; genus Desulfatitalea. The sequence goes on from JABDRH010000412.1 coordinate 5,697, forward strand.
AGCCTATGCACGGTCTTTGCGAATTTCGACGTGATGTGCATGCTGGCGGAAGGTCAAACCAAGGAGAACATCGCCTTCGGCGTTTCCAATGTCCTGGCCAGACGGGTGTTTTCACTGGTCAGCAGAGTGGGGCTGGTGCAAGACATTTGCGTCACCGGCGGCGTGGCCAAAAACCAGGGGGTGGTGCGTTCGCTGGCCCATGTCATGGAAGTGCCCATTCAAAAACTGCCGGTGGATTCTCAGATCGTCGGGGCCCTCGGCGCCGCGCTTTTCGCCTGCCGGCGATACGAGCGGTTGCGCATGGAAGAAAAAAATCTGGCCAATTAAGGGCTCGCGCATAAATACGTTCAGCATTTAGACGCGCGGATTTGGGTCAAACCCGGTTCGATCTGAGGGCTCAAAACCCAAGGAATAACGAGCTATTTTGATATTGAAGACAGGAGCCATCCTTCATGCTCTTTGCAGGCATCGACATCGGTTCTTCCAGCGCTCAGGCGGTGTTGTTCAATGGCGAAAGGATCGTTTCCTGGGCGTCGATGGCGGCTCGCCCCATTCCCGAGCAATCCGCAAGGCTCGTTTTGGATGCGGCCCTGAAAAAATGCTCCGCCTCCGAGGAAGACATCGATTTTTGCATCAGCACCGGTTATGGGCGTGAGAAAATCTCTTTTGCCTTGGACAATGTCTCAGAAATCTCATGCCTGGTCAAAGGCGCTTTCCGGCTGAATCCAAACACGCGCACCCTCATCGATATCGGTGCTCAGGACAACAAGGTGATCCGGGTGACCGCTGACGGCCGGCTGCAAGATTTCGTCATGAACGACAAGTGCGCCGCCGGGTCCGGCCGTTTTTTAGAAAGAATCGCCAGGACTTTCGGACTTTCGATTTCAGAGTTGGGGCCGTTGGCCCTGCGCGCGGACCAACCCGCGCCGATGCAAAACAGTTGCCCTGTCTATGTCGCTTTCGATGCCTTGAGCCGCATGGCCGAAGGATGGACCAAGGCGAGCATCGCCCTGTCCGCCGCCCATATTTTGGCCAAGCGGCTGATCGCCGGATCACGCAAGTTCAACATCGAGCAGGCGCTGTGCCTCACCGGCGGCGTCGCCAAAAATGAGGCCGTGGTAAAAGCCCTCGAAGCATTTTTAGGCCTGCCGATCCAACCATTGCCCGTTGATTCGCAGATTGTAGGGGCGTTGGGGGCCGCTATATTCGCCCAGGATCAATATGACAGTGCTGTCGGGAGCCGAGCGGAGATAAACTATGGAATGTGTCGATAGCGGACAAATCATCGTCGTCGGTGGCAAGGGCGGCGTGGGAAAAACCAGCGTTTCGGCCATGATCGTCAAGCTGCTATCCCAAAAAAACCAACGCCTCCTGGTCATCGACGCCGATCCGGTGATCAGCCTCACCCATGCCTTGGGTGAAACGCCCGTCGAGACCATCGGAAACTACCGTGAAAAGGTCATCCACAGCGATGAAGAAAAACGAACGCTTCTCAAGCGCCCCATGAAAACCATCATCCGCGAGATGATGATGCACAATGACGGCCGGTTCGATCTGCTCACCATGGGACGCGCCGAAGCCAAGGGATGCTTTTGCGGCACCAATGAGCTGCTTCGCCACGGCATCGAGTCGCTTTGCGGCGAATACGATACGACGCTCATCGACTGCGAAGCCGGCATCGAGCAGGTGAACCGGCGGGTGGTTCACCATATCGACAGCCTTTTGCTGCTGACCGACACCTCGCGCACCGGCATGCTCACCCTTACCCAGCTCAAGGATATCGCCGTGCAGTGCAACGAAGGCCGCCCCATATCAGTCAACGTTCTGGTCAACCGGCTGCGCCATCAGGCGGAAGAAGACGGCGTGAACCAAATGGCGACCGATTTTGGCCTGACGGTCATCGGGGCAATCCCCGAAGACCCAAGCGTTCGCGAGTTCAACCATGCCGGCCGGCCGCTTTTGATGTTGCCCGACGATTCGCCGGCCGTGGCGGCCCTGCAGACGATATTGGCCAAGGTCGGGCTTTTATAAATGTACTTCAAACCCAACACTCATGGCGTGAAAGGAGACCCATCATGCGGCTAAAAGACAAAGTGGCGGTCATTACCGGGGCCAGTCAAGGTTACGGAATGCAAATTGCCAAAGGATTTGCCAGGGAAGGCGCCGATATCGCCATTTGCGCCAGAAGCATCGATAAGCTGGAAGCCATTGGCCAGGCGATCCGGGAAGAGACCCGTCAAAAAGTACTCCCGGTGAAAGTGGATATCACTTCCCAGGCCGATGTGGGACAGTGTTTTCAAACCATCGCCGACCAATTCGGCCGCATCGACATCCTGGTCAACAACGCGGGCGTCTTTCCGCCGGCCAGCATCCTCACCCTGACCGAGGCGGACCTGGACATGGTGTTCAACCTCAATCTCAAAGGCACTTTCTTCTGCACCCAGGCGGCGGCCAAGCAGATGGTCAAACAAAACAGCGGCAACATCGTGACCATTGGCTCCACCCAAAGCCGCCTGAGCTGGACCCAGAACTGGAACAATCCGGCCATCCCCATGGAAGCGCTGGTCATGTCCCCCTATTCGGCTTCCAAAGGCGGGCTTCTCGCAGCCACCCGGGACTGGGCCGTGGAATTGGGGCAGTATAACATCCGCGCCAATTGCATCGCCATGGGGGTGTTCCCAAGCGAAGAACTGCGGGCCGCCTTCCCCGAAGTGGTGATGGAATATATCCGTGAACAAACCGCGTTGAAGAAACTGGGAGATCCCGCGGACGTCGTGCCCATGGTGCTGTTTCTGGCCAGTGACGAAAGCGAGTACATGACCGGACAAACCATCTCCTATGACGGGGGATGGGCCATGCCCTAAAACGTTCGCGCATACACAAGCATTGAAGTTGTCCACACATCCAGGAGAGATCAGGGGAATGAACCTTTCAGCAGACATGGAGGCCAGGGCCGCCGAAGCGCCGGACAGAATCGGCCTGACTTTCGAAGACGGCAGCGAATACACCTACGGCCAGATCAATCGCAAGAGCTGCCAGATCGCCAATTACCTCGTATCCCAGGGGGTGGGGCCCGGAGACCGGGTGGGCGTCTACATGCAAAACGCGCCCGCTTTCTTGTTCATCATCTTCGGTATTTGGAAAACCGGCGCCGTGTTGGTCCCCATCAATATCATGTACCAGGCCCAAGAGCTTATCCATGCCGTCTCCTCTACCCATGTGGACACCGTCATCACCGATGCCAACGGCATCGAGCGGCTGTTGACCATCAAGGAGAACTTGAACACCATCATGGTCGCCGGCGGCCTGCCCGGTACGCTTCCGGCGCATGTCATCGATTTTGACGCCCGGGTGTCGGACCAAAAAGCGGCCTTCGACAGCTTTGTCCCCGGGGAACAGGACGTGGCGGCCATCATGTTCACCGGCGGAACCACCGGGGCGCCCAAAGCCGTCATCACCAACCATATGGGGTGGTATAAAGCCTTGTGCGATCTGGCCGGCGGACACACGGGCAACCAAGCCCGCCATCCCATCGCCGACGACCGCATACCGCCCAACCTGGTGGCCATGCCCCTGTTCCACGGCGGCGGCCAGCAGAGTATGCTGTTTGCCTATCATATCGGCCGCTCCGTTCTGCTCATGGAGCGCTTCAAGGCCGGAAAATACCTCGCCCTGGCCAAAAAATACAACGTCCGCAGCCTGGTGTTGATGCCCACCATGATTCACGACATCGTCAACTACGACGGCGACGCCGACCTGCGCCACGTCCGGACGGTGACCTCCATCGGCCAGGAATTGCGCCCGCTGCTCAGAAGCCAGTTCGAAGAAAAGTTCAACATTCCCATCTTGATGAACTACGGCTCCACCGAAGTGGGGCATGTGGCCGGCTGGGGCGTCAAGGACCTTAAAAAAGGACTGTGGAAACCGGGCTCGGTGGGCAAGCTCTACCCGGGCGTCACACTGCAGATTCGGGGTAAGGACGGCGCCCCGCTGCCGGCCGGCGAGATCGGAGAAATATTCGTCAAAAGCACCGTCACCACCAAGGGCTACGCGGGCAATGCCGAAGAGAGCAAATCATTGCTCCAAAACGGATGGATCTGCACCGGCGATATGGGGTGTTTGGACGAAGACGGCGTGCTTTTCATCAAGGGCCGCAAACGCGAAATGATCAAATGCGGCGGCTTTCAGGTGTGGCCCCTGGAAATCGAGAAAGTACTCATGAAACACCCGAAGATCAATGACGTGGCCGTGGTGGGCGTTCCCGATGACCGCATGGGAGAAATCCCCAAGGCCTTTATCATCTTACAGCAAGGAACCCAGGCGGATTCGAAAGAGATCATCGACTACTGCAGGGACAACCTGGCCCACTTCAAAGCCGTCAGGGCCGTGCAATTCGTCGATGCATTTCCACGGGCGGATACCGGCAAGATACTCAAGGAGAAGTTGAAGGACAATGATAACGGATAGGACATTTTAGCCAGGATAAGTGCGGATGGGCGATACCAAACAAATTTGGGTGATCGGGGGACGCGACGGATACACCATCGGCGACGAAACCCTTGAACTGATGACCGAGGCCCACGACATGGCCAAGAAGACAGATTGCCGGATCACCGTGGTGATCTTCGGCGAGGCCCTGGACGAAACCATCGCCCTTCTGGCCGGGCGGCGCATAGCCGACCGCCTGGTGACCTTCGAAGCCGCCGCCTACCGCCATTACGACCCTGCCGCGTATATGGCGGCATTGGCCCAGTTGGCCCAAACGCAGCCGCCCGACATCGTTCTGGCCCCAGCCACTTCCATGGGACGGGACCTGGCGCCCCGCCTGGCCTTTCACCTGGGAGCCCAGCTGATTTCCAATATCCAGCAGATCCAGCTCACCCCCGCGGCAAAGATCAAGATCGTAAAACCCGTGTATGGCGCAAAAGCCAATGCCACGGGAAATGTGCCTGACGACGCGCCCCTCGTTGTCACCGTAATCCATGGCGTGATCGGTGTGGGCCGAACGAAGGGAAGTAAAGCGACGCAGATCGACCGGCGATCGCCCCCGGGCACCGCATCCCAAGCCCTTGCCTCCGGCTACCAGGTCTTGGAATTCATCGCAGCCGACCCCAGGACCATCGACATCGTCGATGCGGATGTCGTGGTCGCCGGCGGAAGAGGCGTCGGCGGCAAAGACGCGTTCGAGACGGTAAAAGCGTTTGCCTTTTTAATCGGCGGCGCCGTAGGCTGCAGCAGGCCTATTGTCGATGACGGCATACTGCCGCTCGACCGGCAGATCGGCCAGACCGGCAAAACCGTGGCCCCGGACCTTTTCGTCTCGTGCGGCGTCTCCGGCGCCATGCAGCATGAAATGGGCATGAAGGACGCCAAGTACATCATCGCCATCAACACGGATAAAGACGCGCCCGTGTTCAGGATCTCGGACTACAAAGTCGCATGCGACGTCAACCGACTGCTGCCGGCAGTGATCAAGGAAATACACGGAAGAAGTATCGAGGAGCATTGAACGACCCATGATCATCGCGACGATCATACGGCAGAGTCATTTTTTCCATTCCGGCGCCATCGGCATCGACCCCATGGACAACGAACTGGTGCGCGGCAACCTGCTTACGGCCATCAACCCTTATGATGAATCCGCCCTGAACATGGCGCTGTATCTGAAAGAGCACCATCCCGGGGTGCATATAATCGGGATCACCCCGCGCGCCGAACAGGCCCAAGCGTTTATCGACCAAGCCATATCCTTGGGAGCCGACGAAGGCGTCATCCTGGACATGGAACCGACCGACGCCGCCGGCGCCGAACAACGCGCGAAACAGTGGTCGCTGGGCTTGAAGACCCTGGACTTTCAACTCCTGCTGCTCGGCGTCAAGGAGATGGACCGGTGTGAAGACGAATTCGGCATTTACCTGGGCGCCCATCTTAACCTGCCGGTGATCAGCGGCATCAAGACACTGACATTGACGCAAGCTGGAGAAGTTCAAGCCGTGAGAAAACTGGAAAAAGGACACGGCGAACGGGTGAGCTGCCGCCTTCCCGCAGTACTGACCGCCGAAGCCACCGGCCGGTACCGGTATCCGACCCTAAAAAGCATCGCCCAACCCAAAAACACCCGCGTCATCCACATACCCGCGCCAACCGGTGACACGCAAGAGAAAATGCCGGCAGTAGCGCTAAAAAATCTTCGTCCCCCCAAAGTACGGCCCAAAAAAGGATTGGTGGAAGTCGACAGCAGCCTCTCCGTGACCGACAAGCTGAGCCAACTGTTCAGCGGTGGTGTGACAGAGAAAAAAGGGACCGGTGACATCCTGACCGGTGCGCCCGATCAAGTGGCCAAAACCCTGGTGGCGCATATGCAGGACAAAGGATTCATTTAAATGAGCAGTACAACCCAGAGCCGCGCGGTGCTGGCCACCGGGGCGGTATCCCGGCTCGTCGGCGAACGCGGAAATGAAACCTTCCGTAAATGTATGCAGTGCGGGACCTGTTCGGCGCTATGCCCCTGGACAGATATACCCGGGCACCCGTTTAACATCAGACGCCTCATTCAACAGGTGGCCTTCGGCGACGAAGGATTCGAACACGACGACATATTGTATGCCTGCACCACCTGCCGGCTGTGTGAATCCATGTGCCCCCGCGGCGTTGAATTGGTGGATTTCGTCCGCACCATGCGGCAATTGGTGACCCAGACCGGCTTTTATCCCAACGCGTATCGGGAAGTGATCTACAGCTTGCGCACCTTCGGCAACCCGTGGTCCCAGAAAAGAGAAAACCGCCTGTCCTGGAAAAAGGACCTGCGCATCCCCACCTATAAAAAAGGAACCGACTATTTGCTGTTTGGCTGCTGCACCAACGCCTTCGATCCGGACCGCCAGCGCAGCCTGTACGCATTTGCACGCCTATTGCAGCAAGCCGGCGTCTCTTTCGGCATCCTGGGAAAGGAAGAGACCTGTTGCGGTGAATCAATCCGAAAAATCGGCGCGCAAGAAGATTTTACGGCATTGGCCCAACACAACACCGATATATTCCTCGAAAAGGGCGTTGAAACCATCATTACCCTGTCCCCCCATTGCCACCACATCTTCAAAACCGCCTACCCGGACCTGGCCGCCCAGGTCAAGATCATTCACTACACCGAGATGCTGGAAACACTTCTCGCCGATGGCCGGCTCACTCCCCGTGAACAACCCCCCATCAACGTCAGCTATCACGACCCCTGCTACCTGGGCAGACACACAGGCATCTATGACGCCCCGCGCAACATCATCCATCACATCCAGGGCGTGCAACTGGTGGAGCTGCGCAAAAACAAAAAATACAGCCAGTGTTGCGGCGGCGGCGGCGGCCGCATCTGGATGGGCGGCGACAGCGGCAAGCTGGCCAACGTCCGGGTCCGCGACGCCATGGACAAAGAAGCCGAAACATTACTGACGGCCTGCCCCTACTGCACCAGCATGCTCGACTACAGCGCCACCGTGCTCGGCGGCCAAATTCGGGTAATGGACTTGGCCGAATACGTGGCGACCTGCGTTTAACAAACAAGGTTTTCCGAAAATTCCAGGCACTACCCATCCGAAGCCCGACACCTTTTGCTTGCCGCTGACCCGATAGCTCTGCCTGTCACAAGACGCGCAGATATCAATGCATATAATCTGTCAAGTATATAGACGACCGTTGAGTTGCCTATCAGGCTCATGCGACCTTACTAGGCAACCGATCGGTTGTCTATCGTATAGAGTTTTATCCGTAGTCCCGCCCCCAAAAGTGTTACAGTGCAGGCTCAATCACAATAAAGGTTATCAGCTCGGTGAATGATCCAACTCATCGGGATTGCGGATAAAACTCTATACGTTCGCCTGAAAACTTGACACGTACATACAAACGTGCATATATGGGTTGCTATGTTTGAATGGGATAAATCAAAAGCCGAGAAAAACCTATCAAAACACGGTATCGTTTTCGCTGATATTCGCGGTTTTTGATGATCCAAACGCTGTAACTCTCGATGATAGTGGATCAAATGAACAGCGTTATATCACCATAGGAATGGATGCTTTTGGTCGCATTTTAGTGGCGGTTTATACATGGCGTGGCGATAATATACGTATTATTTGGGTGCAGTTTTTCTTGGCTCCAGTTTCTGCTATCATTTTCATCAATTAAGTCCATATGTTGGAAGCGGTGACGCCGTTTTGCTTTTCAAAAAGAAATTTTCACCGCACGCCT